>JAZFSF010000220.1:0-2018 GCA_036446055.1 Bathyarchaeia archaeon
AGAGATAGAACCGGGAACTTGCGCAGACAATGGTGTTACGTTTGGGAGCTTTAATAATTTATCAAAGCTGTCTCCCGATGTCATTGCATGTTGGAGTCAGCTCTTGAAAGAAGTACCAGACAGCAGACTACTTCTTAAGGCGCGCCAACTGGATGATCCATTTGTACAAGAAAGAATTTTAAAGCAATTTGCTCATCATGGGGTTAATCACGAACGTATAACTTTATTGCCACATACTCCATCACACATGGCTGATTATGGCAGGGTAGATATAGCTCTTGATACTTTTCCGCGTACAGGAGGCGTGACGACAGCAGACGCTCTTTGGATGGGAGTGCCGGTTATCACTTTGGCAGGGCAACGGTACATAGAACGTCAGGGGGCGAGTATACTTAAGGCAATCGGCTTGGAGGAGTTAATTGCGTGGACTTTGGAAGGCTATTTAGCCAAAGCTGTGGTATTAGCGAATGATCCTGCACGACGCATTGAACAACATACGTCTCTACGGAAACGTATGGCAAATTCTCCGTTGTGTGATGGACGTAATCTATCACAGGAACTTGAAAATGCCTATCGTAAGATGTGGCATACCTGGTGCGAGCCAAAATAGAATAGTTGAATTACCAGGCAGAACTACTATATGCACTTGAGCGATAAGCGGCGAACTTTTCTTGTATTTTCCAGTTTTAATTCGATATTTATGCTGCTATTATACCACTTTGATGTCGATATGTAATGGAGGTCGTTAGCGCTGTTCAACTCGCGATAACACCAAACCCAAAGAAGATGAATTTTAGGGAGTTCGATTTATGTCTGACCAAAATATGAACGGACAACACACAAGAAAAGTCTTGAACGTTGGAGGTTATAACAAGAACATTGTGTTGCCGCCTCAGTATAAAGGTTGGCAGCAAGTTCTTCTCGATATTGACCCGATGGGGAATCCAGATGTTCTTTGTGATGCTCGCGAATTGATGAGTCTATCTACAAATGAATATGATGCAGTTTATTGCTCGCACAATCTTGAGCATTATTATCGGCATGATGTACCCAAGGTTCTTAGAGGTTTTATTCATGTTCTGAAGGAGGATGGTTTCGCAGATATTAGCGTACCAGATCTTGATGCAGTGATGAAAACCGTTGTACAAAAAGAGATGGATATTGACGATATTCTATATCAGTTACCAATAGGTCCAATACTGGTAAGAGATGTTATCTATGGATATGGCGTTGAAATCGAACAAAGCGGGAAAGATTTCTTTGCACATAAGACAGGATTTACACCGAAATCCTTAAAAAAGATCCTTAATGAATGTGGATTCTCTCACATATTTACGGGTGTAGTAGGCTTTCAGGTTAGAGCAATAGCCTTCAAAGATGAACCCACTGATTATGCCGTGTCTCTTTTTAGCCTCTCCAAGGAGTGAGGGATTTATAAGTACTTTCCAGGAAAAGTTAAGCTATTACTTTTTGATGATAAATCTCCACAACAATAATGCCAGACCTGCGAAGATTATTAATGAAGCTATACTGTCAAATGCCCCCATCTACTTATAACCTACCTCAAGTGTTTCAACTAACGACCTGCTGTATGATGCCATCAGTGCCAATCCAACACTAACAAGTGCACTGTTGGCTATCAAGCATCCAAGTTTCTTATCATTTTTTAAATTCTTGAATATTGAACATAAGCTGGTATAATCGCAAAAATATAACTCCTTTAATGTTTTAATCTTATGAGTTTTTGAAATTATGGGCAAAGGTAACGAAAGATATATAAAAGCTCCGCTTGGCATGAAGGATATCTTCCCGGATGAAAGGCAATTGTGGGGGGAAATGGAGGCGGCTGCAAGGGAGGAGTTTGAACTAAGTGGATATTGTGAGATAAGGACACCCGTGTTTGAGGATACACGTTTATTTGTAAGGAGCATTGGAGAAACATCTGACATAGTAGAAAAGGAGATGTATACATTTGGTGATACAGCCGAATCAACCATTACCCTCCGGCCTGAAAATAC
>JAZFSF010000221.1:0-5790 GCA_036446055.1 Bathyarchaeia archaeon
CTTGAAGGCTATGGCACACAGAATATCCAGGGATTGATCGATAAATACCAGGTAGGTGGGCCAGCACCCGGCGCACCAGCTGGGCCAATGGGACCACAAGATATGGGTGAGGGAGGCCGTGGCAGATGTTAAGGCATTTCTTGAGAAGATCAAAGGTCAACGGATTCTCATCTATCCCTACGCCCATCTGAGTAGCAACCTCGCGAAGCCCCGTGAAGCCTTACACATCATTAAGGAAATGGAAACGAGAGCAAGGGAAGCAGGTCTTGAAGTCCACAGGGCACCCTTTGGTTGGAATAAACAGTTTTCCATTTCAGTCAAAGGACATCCTCTGGCAGAGCAGGCACGAACCTATCGCCGAACCCAACTTTCGACTGGAGAAGAGAAAGAAGTGGTCTCTGAAGCTCTCAAGGCAGAAGAGCGGTTGAAGTCAGATTGGTTCATAATGAATTTAAACGGAGATCTGGTTCCCATTGACCAATTTGACTTCTCTAACCATGAAAACTTGAAAAAATTTACAGACTACGAGTTATCGAAGGCAAGGACAGGCGCACAGGTGCCACCCCACATCACCCTCATGAAACGCCTCGAAATCGCGGATAACGAGCCGGGAAGTGACGTCGGAAACCTGCGATACTACCCTAAGGGACGATTAATCAAATCCCTTCTGGAGCAATTCGTTACCCAAAAGGTTGTGGAGTACGGAGGGATGGAAGTTGAGACGCCCATCATGTATGATCTCAAACACCCCAGCCTAGCAAGTTATTTACAAAGATTTCCAGCAAGGCAATACGTTATCCAGTCAGAAGATAGAGATTTCTTTCTGCGATTTTCAGCGTGCTTTGGCCAATTTCTCATGGCCCATGACACCCAGTTTTCGTATCGGCAGCTGCCCTTTCGAATCTACGAGTTGACTAGGTACAGCTTCAGAAGGGAAAGGAGTGGAGAACTCGTGGGGTTGAGACGGCTGAGGGCTTTTACCATGCCCGACGTTCATGCCATGTGCGGAGACTTGGAACAAGCATTAGAGGAAGCCATTCGTCGATTCAAATTATCCATGAACGTCCTAGAAGAGGGATTAGAATTAGATCAGGAAGACTGTGAACTCGCAGTGCGATTCACCCAAGACTTCTTTAGTGAAAACAAGGATTTCGTCCTGTCCCTGATCAAGCAGTTTGGTAAACCGACGTTAATCGAGGTTTGGCCCGAGCGCTTCTTTTACTTTACCCTAAAGTGGGAATTAAATTTCGTCGATAACATAGACAAGGCATCCGCTCTGTCAACAGATCAGATCGACGTTGAAAACGCGGAACGATACGGTATAACTTACGTCGATAAGCACGGCGAAAAACAACACCCTATCATTCTACACTGCAGTCCCAGCGGGGCCATCGAGCGGTGTATCTACGCCCTCTTAGAAAAGGCTCACGCCGATATGGTAAAGGGACTGGTGCCCAAACTCCCTCTCTGGCTCGCGCCCACCCAGATGAGACTGATTCCCATTTCGAACCGTTATGTGAAAGACTGCGTGCACATCGCTGAAGATCTTAAGCGAAATCATATCCGCGTAGACGTGGACGACAGGGAATTAACGGTGTCAAATAGGATTCGACAAGCAGAACAAGAATGGATTCCCTTCATCATTGTCTTTGGAGAGAAAGAAGTAGGATCCAAGGAACTGTCGATTAGAAAAAGGGAACAAGGCTCCATCGAAAAGATGGCTTTACACGCGTTAATAGAGGAAGTAAAGGAGAGCGTGCGGGATAAACCGTACAAACCACTACCCTTACCAAGGCTACTGTCTCAACGACCCATCTTCGTAGGTTAAGGTACCAAACACTCATTTTCCAAATAGCGTAGAGGAGAACCCATATAACCACGCCTCTAAAACCAGTATCGCTACTGTAATCGAGGGATATCTAAGAGAGAAAACACTAGCTAGCCAGTAAAGATGCAAAAGTCCTTTGAACGCGGTGAAGTGTTGTATATGAAGAGTTTTCTGAGAACCCAAGAGAGTGTGGGTTCACCTTGTGTCGAAAGTTACTAGGTCAGATTTCTACTGGTGCGGGGTCGAATGCGCCGCCTTTTTTGTAGGATGTTCTTCAATTTGTTGGATATCGCATCATAGATGGTGGCGAGTTCCCAGCCGGTCTCGGAATAGGTGAATACTCTCTTTGGCGTTACAATGGACACTTTCACGTCGTATCGTCGCCGGCCCTTACCCGTAGCTGGGAAGGTTTTGATTGTGGATTTGGCCTCTTCTATGTAGGGGAGGCTCTTTTTTAAGAAATCAACCGTCTTTCCGAATTTTCTCTTCACCATTTCAGCGTCAAAAGGGTCGTCTGGTAAGCCGACAATGTAAATTGGTGTGCTACTCTGCTCAAAGGGCTCCATGAGAAGCTTCGTGTAGTCATGGTAGGTGATTATTCCCTGGACTTCGTCCCAGAGCTGGACGATAGAATAGGTTGTTCCAAGCCTTGTCATCTCATCTAGCACTAGGGAAACCTTGTCGTTTGGCTGACAGGTTACGGGGTGGCGATCCATGATGGATTTCACGGAGAACTCCAGTTTTCGTTGTTGTTCGGAGATGATAGTGCTTCGTTTAAGGGTCTCGGTCGCCTGAAACATGTTGAAGACCAAGTGGCTCGAAGTCAGAACCCCCGCTAACCCCTTTTTGAAGAGCACGGGCAGATGGTCGATTCGTCGTCGAATCATGAGCTGTCGAGCCTTGGATGCGGAGTCGCTCTCGATCAGGGTGGCGGGGTTCCGCGTCATGATGTTTGCCGCAGTATAATCGAGAAGATTTAACTCGTTTAAGACATTGATTATGGAGCGAGCCGTGATGCTTCCCAGCATCTCTTTATCCTCTACAATGGGGAGCGCCCTGATGTGGTACTCCATCATCAACCGCACCGCTTCATACACAGAACTCTTTGTTTGCAGTTTGGGGACATAGAAGGCTAACGTCTCCGCCTTCGTCTTTGTGACGTTCGATGCACGAAGAATGTCTCGCAGCGTCACCATCCTGACTTTATCCGTTCCTTCCAAAAAGACTTCGTAGCCATTCACCTGCTTCAACGCTCCAACAATTTTGGAAGTCGGAGTTTCAGGAGAAAATACTATGGGGGATGATAGTAATCGATCAACCTCAAGCCGCTTTAGTCTTTCCAAAGAGTGGAAACACCTACATTCACTATGTGAATACTTGTTATTAAGAATTACAGTTTCTCTATATGTCTCCAGTGGAACATTCGATCCCTAGCCCTCTCAAGCAGGATTACGGCTCCGCGAACCCATAGGTGAAATCGCCTCGATGTTTGAGCATAAACCAAATGATCCATGTAACAACGTTTAAAGGGAGGAAATCTAGGCCCGGCACCAACTCCAAAGCCGCCAAAAGACCGACCCAACGAAAGAGGTAGATGCAGGTAGCTACTCCAATGACGTCAAAAAGGTCCCCGATTATGGGCTGAAGTAAAAATGGAATGACGTATTCCACCGCGTCTAGGAAAATACAAGTAATGAGCTTCATGAATTCACCGTAAGTCATTATTGAGAGAATCCATGCCATCGACTACATACTCCTCAATTATATAACGTGAAGGGGTTTCTATATGTAGTTTTTGGGGAAATGTCCCTGACCAAGTCACGACCTATTGACTGTTTGGCGTCCTCCAGCTCCCGTGGTTGCAGTCATACCTGAAACATAGGATGACCCACGTTACCCGATCGAACGCATAATGAGGGTTTACACCACGCTAGAACGTGTTCAGGTGAACGGTTCTGCTCATATATCGCTTGGTGAAGTCGGTTCAGGTTGTGGACAGTATTATCCTTCATGAACAATCTAGGGGATGCTCCGTGGATGTCCCTCGTTCGTGGTAATAATCCCCCACGTTTATGGATGTGACGTCATTGGAAAAAAGAAAGACAGATATATTTTAAGAGGTATACCTTTGAATTCAGAAGGAGTCCTCTGTGACGTTGGTTAACCAGCATATCGTAGGTGAACCTGAGACTTCAATCATCATTCCAGTCTTGAACGAGGAAGCGGGTATTCGGGAGACCATCGACCGTATTCCCAAAGCGGTTAAGAAGACCTCAGAAATCCTAGTAATCGATGGATTGTCGGACGATGAAACGGTCGTCGAAGCAGAGAAGGCGGGAGCCGAAGTCATCCTCGTTGAACGGCTGGGAAAAGGTTACGCCATGCAAATCGGCGCGGAACTAGCGAAAGGGGAAAATCTAGTCTTCCTCGACGGTGATGGATCGTACCCCTCCGAAGACATTCCCCGATTTCTGAAAAAGGTAAAAACGGGGGTGTTGGTCATTGGAAACGCGGTGCCCTTTATTAAAAGCAAAAAAACTTTGTTAGAGAAAATGAAGTTACTCTATCCATCTTTTTGGTTGACACAAAACGTGTTTTCCAGATACGGCATTAATTTACAAGATCCCTTGAACGGCATGCGAGCGATCAAGAAGAAGGATTTTCTACGGTTGAAGTTGGCTTCAAAGGGCTTTGCAATCGAAACGGAAATGGATATCAAAGCCTTTGCCTTCAAATTGAACATCGTGGAGGTTCCCATCCAGATAGTTCCAAGGAAAGGAGAAAGTAAGTTTCTTTTTAATTTCAGAAGCCACCTGAAAATTCTTCACCTCCTCAGATCAAACAAACGTGTGGCTTAACCTTTTGAGCAAACACAAGTAAGGGTAAACCACCCAACAAGCCAAATATAGCATAACGAGGTACGTCGTCTACACCGCTCAGACTCGACAATAATCGAGTGCTGGATTATTATCAGAAGACGTCAGCACACATGTCGCTTAAGGAGCATCTTCACTTATTTGGGGTAACAGCGGTTCCCAATGCGTTAAACTCTATTTTCCCTCTAAAATACTCCCGCAGCCGGTTAGATAGATCGCTTGTTTTGGTTCTCACCTGCTTCCAAGTATAAAGGTCACGCAGGGTCACGGTTTCGTCTTCTAAGCTCTGATAATCAACAGTGATACAGAGGGGAACGCCAATCTCATCAGCTCGAGCGTAGCGACGTCCAATGGACCCCGACTCATCGTATTTTACGATAAAGTCCTCGTCGATGAGGCGTCGATGGACTTGTGTGGCGAACTCGGGTAAGCCGTTCTTGCGGACTAAGGGAAACACTGCTACCTTCACAGCAGCGACCATTCTCGGTAGCGAAAGGACAACCCTTCGCCCCCGCTCCGTGTATGCGTACTCCAAAACTGTGTATAAGATTCGGTCGATGCCGAAGGACGGTTCCACAACGTGGGGTATAAAATAGCGTCCCTTTGCCTCCACCTCCTCCTGTGTAACCTCCACGTGTCGAGGCTTCACTCGGGCAGGATATTGACCGGTCATATCGTAGAATCCTTTCTCCCGCAATTCCCTTGCCACGATGTTGGGGTCGGTTTTAGTGAGGAATCTCGCAATCCGCTCGCTTTCAGTAGATTCAAAGTCCGCTAACAGCGATTCCATCAAAGGCTTAATCTTCACTTTCACGAGTGTCCGAGGCTTGTCAAAGGCCTTGTACACCCGTAAATCAACACCGCTGTGAGTCATGTGATTCCGCAAATCGTAGTCGGTTCGATAAGCGTGGCCAGACACTTCCGTCCACCCCCACCGGTCGAGCCATACCTCTTGGTCGAAGGTTTGCTCGGAATAGTGAGCCCGCTCCTCTGGGATTTGCTCGCGAAGCCGCTGCTTTTCCAGGGGAACCCCCAGATCTTTGAGAAATCTCACAGCGAGTGCCATGAAGTAGCAGAGGACCTCGT
>JAZFSF010000222.1:0-11146 GCA_036446055.1 Bathyarchaeia archaeon
TCGCTTGCTCTCAAGGTTGATATGAAGAAGTACCTACGTTATCGTTCGTTTTTGCTGTGGTAAACACATTAATCATATTCGTCATAAACTATTTTATATAATCCGGATAATACTTATTTCAAAATAGGAAAGGAGTAAAGTGACAATGATAGTTATTGCGGCGATGATAACGACATTTGACGATCAGGGAGATGCGTATCAAAAATCATTTAAAGAACTTGCTGCTAAAGTTCGCGAGGATCCTGGTGTAATTACTTATGTTCTTCATCGTATGATAGATAATCCATCTAAGTTCTTTGTCTTTGAACAATATGAGGATGACGAAGCCATAAAATTCCATGGTTCGACTTTACACTTTAAGGAATATCGGAAAACAACTGCACACATGGTAAAAGACCGTGAAGTGGGTTTTTATCATGAAGTTGATTAACGTCTGCTAGCTAACGATTTATCGTCCTTTATACCTTGTTTTTCATTTATCCTTATTCGCTAATCTCATGATGAAATAAGTCAGTCCTAATATCAACAATGGATTAATTATCTTGGTTGTAACACTCATCACAATTCCCACGGCTAAAAAGATGATTCCCATATTGAATAGAGTTCGATAGTCAGTCTCCTTTTTGATTCTTGGTCTTGGTCTACGAATCAAAAATACTACTAGACCTAACATTGTGATTAATGTCCCTAAAACAAGTAAAATGGGTTCATAACGATACTTTCATTCAATCTCCTGATTCTCTATAACCTTTAAAAGGGTCTTCGTATTGTTGAAATCAATTGGTATAATGAATGTTTGGTTATTTCAGGTGAGAGCAATGGAAGTTGAATTTGGAACTATTATGGAATTCATAGTTCTTGGCGCCATCGCTATTGAATTGGTTTCCCTGTATTTGCACTCTAGATTTTCTCATCGAATTGACCAGCATATTCTAGAGACTGACCGAAATTTAAAGCAGTATGATGTCAAGATTCAGGTGTTGAGTAACGATATGAGTAAACTGGATGAGCGCTTGATCAGACTGGATGAGCACATTAACAATGTTGATGATCACATGACTCGATATGATGAGCATATTAACAGAGTTGATGATCACATGACTCGATATGATGAGCACATTAACAGGCTTGACGATTTACTTTGGAAATCTTACCTTCTAAGAACTGAGAACATAAACGGAAACCAAGAATCCAAAGATTGAGTAGCTTAAAACGATAATCGAAGCGTGAGTAGACGAATCCTGACGAAATTCTTTCAAAAGAAACTATCTTTTCATCTCAAAGAACTTCATAGGTTTTGAATAGAATCAAATAAACGTCTTAAAATTGAGCCTTGAAACAAGCGTGTATAAAAGAACTACAAAGCAATTAACCGTTGTAGCTTTTATCTCAGGGATTAGAAACCCATCCGAGGATCTGTCTCTTAAAAGTATGTAAAACTAAACCAAATTTAGGCAATTATTTGGTGAAGTGTAAACAGCTAGTTAATTATAGAAGAACTCCCAGCAGGTAGGCAATACTGCCAACCTGCATAGTGATGATAATTCTTCTCTTTAATTTGAAGATTCTTTTTGGTGTTTGTTTTCGCAATAAATCTTTTACACTTGAGAGATAGGATGCTATGGGAAGGAGTATTGCAAGCAGGAACAAGTAATCTAAATAGAGACGTGAATCGATTAATAAAAAAAAGGGTAATGGATCAAGAATCGCTATAAGTAGATAGAGAAAAGCTGATGTTTGAGCTGCTCTTTTTATTCCAAATCGGGTAGATAATGTTTCTATTTTAAGAGCCTTATCTCCCTCAACATCTATTATATTTATCATTATCTCTGTTGCTAGACCAACTATGAAACTCATCATGGCGAAATATAAAATGAGGGGTTCAACTAAGTTGTCAGAAACTAGGGTCCCGAGAAAAAGTGTTATCACATAAGCACTTGCTATAAGGACGTTATTGACAAATAGAATTCTCTTTAACTTAATACTATACAAATAGAACAAGGGTAAACTAAAGATAACAAGGAATCTAGCTAATGGATTAAGGTTCAGAGAAAGCAGGAAAACACATATCATAGATCCTATTCCAGTGAACAAAGCAGCCTTTCTAGATATCAGGCCTAATACTAGCGGACGGTCAACTCTGTTGTTTCGTTTATCAACTTCAAAGTCAAAGTAGTCGTTGAAAGCGAACGACCCAATTGCCGAAAAAAAGATAATTGTGGAAGAAACTACGTATTCAACTTGAAAACCTCGCAGATCACCAGCCAATATGCCGGATACCAAAATCGCCAATGCACTGCTCAGTGAATAATTAAAACGTATCAGTTTAAAAAAGGCTAGAATAATATTAATTTCCCCTCATTTCATCTCTTTAGTCTGATTTCGTTTTCAAGGATTTGTTTGAACTTGGTGCGAAAACTCATCAATAGATAATATGTTAAAACTATTTATAAACTGAAGAAGCATCTGAAACTTTCTCCACATTAACTCTCGAAATTGTTGAGATGTTTTTCTTCTTCACGTTGGAAACTAGTCTGAAGCTCTAAACTTTTATAGTTACCTAGCATGAAAATAATCTATCTTTTTCATATTATTGCCTGTCAACTAGCCTAGCTTTGTAAAATCTTTACCCACCCTACAAAAAAAGGTTCAAAAATACCAAAAGATAAAAAAGACTAAAAATCATATGATGTTCTTGATACAAATGTCCAATGATGTGTTAGATAACTTAAAGAACGCTGTTCTAAACTATGATGAGGAAGCTGCCAAGAAAGCAGCTGAAGAAGCTGTAAAAACGAAGATAGACCCCATGGAAGCCATCCGCAGTCTTTCTGGAGCAATAAGTGAAGTAGGTCAGAGTTTTCATAGGCAAGAAATTTTCCTCCCTCACGTCGTAATGGCGGCTGACGCGATGCAGGCAGCTGTAGCCATAATTCGTCAGTCTATGTCCAATGAGGACGTGAAGAAGAGCATTCTCGGCACCATTGTTTTAGGAACCGTCGAAGGTGACCTCCATGATATTGGCAAGAACATCGTGATGATGATGCTGATCGCTGGAGGCTTTGAGGTAATCGACCTAGGTAGAGATGTCAAGGTAGATGACTTTGTTAGAAGGGCGAATGAGGTGAACGCCGACCTCATCGCTATCTCCTGCTTAATGACGACAACTATGCCCTACCAACGTGAAGTCATTGAGGAGCTTAAACGCGTTAATCAGAGAGACAAATTCAAAGTAGTTATTGGTGGTGGCCCCGTAACTCAAGGTTGGGCAGAGACCATAGGCGCAGATGGGTACGGCGTTGATGCCTATGAGGCAGTTGATGTCGTGAAGAACCTTCTGGCGAAGTAGAAGGGGAATCCCCTACTTTGCTTGACCTGTTAGAGGTCGCTCGTAGGGCTTGGTCAGGCCCGCGAATGGAAGAAAAAGAATGGAACATGGCCCTCTTCCATAAGGTGCAAGCGCTGGTTAAACGCCACGATATAACCGCTCCGGATCCTAATGACCGCTCAAAGATTGTTTGTAGAGATAACGCCATGATCGATGCTGCTTGGCAAGCGGGCATCGACTTTCTTGTGGAGCAAGGAGTCTACTGTTATGACACAAGACGCGTCATTTATTTCACTGAGGACGAGGTGAAATCAACGATCCGAGGAATCCCGGAGACGCTGGTTATGGGTGAAGGGAAGGACGCAGTAAAGGCTAGTGATAAACACATGGATGGGGATGACGACCCCGTTCTCATCTGCGGTGGCTTCCACAGTCCTTACCGCGAGGACATCGCTCATCTGGCACCGAAGGTGTTCATGATGATTCCTGGGGTTGACTACATGCAAGGATTCACCCTCAAAGTGATTGATGGCAGGGAAATCCATGGTACAGCCATGGCAGCATATGCTGCGAGAAAATAAGTACGGTACATGCGAGAAGGGGCGAGGAAGGCAGGACGACCAGGAATGGCCATCTGTCATTACCCTATTTCCCTTGAGGCTGCACCAATGATTGCAACCTTAGATCCACGTAATGGCCTCCGGCCCTGTGATGGAGCAATGATGACTCCTCTCCCAAACATAGTTGTGGAGACGGGTCTGATTACTGCAGCCATCGTCTTCAATGACTACGGATTATCCTTCGCCCAGAACGGGAACGGTCATGGCGAACAAGACTCCTTTGCTGGCAGTCGAGAGGGTTACATCGTAACTGGCATCGCCAAGTCTATCGCTGGCTGGCTAATCTACCGCTGTAACATAACCAACATGAGTCCCAACATCGTTCATGAAGCCTTCAACCGCCACACCAACATGATCCGCGTGCACGGCTTACGATGGCCCGACATAATGAGGAGGGAAACTCAGTATAATGAGCGATACCTTCTCTACTTCGCTCAAAAGGCCATAAATTGCGCATTCACAGGCAGCGCCATCGAGCCCTCAGGAGGCGGACGCCTTGAAGGAATGACGCCTCATGAAATCGAATTCATGTGTGACTGTGCAGATGTCGCACGAGGCTTGAAGGTGGAAGACGGAATTGAACTCATCAGTAACATCAAAAAAATGGCGGATGAGCAGTGTCCCACACAAGTTACGCGTCTTAGAGGCATGGGCCACAGAGTCTCTCCAACCGGATGGGATGGTTCACTACCAACCCTCCGCGACGTCTACGACTTGGTGAAGATGGAGCCCAGCGAGGCTTACAAGCAGGAAATGGATAAGGCAAAAAGACTTGTTAAGGCTGCCGGACTAGATATCGACTAGTACCAGCAGCACTTCTCCTTCACTCGTCGAATATACTCTAAGAGACTTAATCGTCTTTTTTCGAAATATCATGTTCAGTGAAGAACCGAAGAGGGTTAACGCGTCAGCTCGCTAACTCAAGCGTCCGCCTTAGTTAATATGAATCATTTGAGGAAAAAGCTCTTTCTAGCTTTAGAGATGTTACTCCCATTGAAGGCCGCAGTCCTCGAATTCTTTTTTGACTTTGTCGATTAAAGCTTGGTATTCTTGGCTTGGCTTGTGACGTTGAAGGTCGTAGCAATCGGTAATCAGCTTTCCACGAACTGGCGTTACATTATTCATGAGTTTGGTGATGATGGGGTTGAACATCTCGTATATTTCGCTTCGCTTTATTCCCATCTTGATAGCTGCGTCTGCTGCGTTTATCGCTAATTCAGCGTCTGCTGGCGTTTGTCCACCATTAACTCGGGCTCTGCTGACTCTTGGCACGTATATGTTGGCGCCATTGACGGCGGCTTCGATGCTTCGTAGGAACAGTTCTTGAAGGTGGCTTGGAGTGCAAAGCTCTGAGACGGGGATTGGCCAGTGCATGGGGATGCCATTACTGTTTCGGATGGTTGCTTGATAGACTACTGAGCGGGCGAAGTGAATGGGGTCCATTACACGTCTGACACCGCTTACGTGGTTCAGGTGTTCGACTCCGTTGTAGTATAGGTTGTCTCGATAGACTATCCACGCTATTATGGTCTTCGCTAGGCTCTCGACGATAGCTCCTTCGGGGCCACCAGCGAAGCCGCCTACTAAGCCGAAGCTACCACTTATACCGAAGTAGCCGTAACTTTGAAGGGTGATCGCTACAGTGATCAAGTCATATTCCACTTTGACGTCGGGTAGAACCGATAGAAGCACGCCGTCCGTCGGTCGCAATCCTGCAACCGGGTCAATCGTTGAGAGGAAGGACGATGCCGCTGTAGTGATAGGGTAATTGACGATGGCTGTTCCCGGTCGTCCAGCCTTACGTATTCCCTCGCGCATCCAAGCGAGTTGACGCTTTGAAGCATATGCTTCTAATGGTATCCCGTAGATGTCATAGCCGTCAATTTCTAGGAAGTTGAATCCCTCAATGAAGTCGATGCGAGGCATCATCGCAAAGTTTTGAACCACTAAATTAGCGAGATCCTCTGTGAATGGGGCGTGGTGTCCCGGTGAAAAGTTTACCAGCTCATTTCCTTCAATTTGATGTTGTTTCCAAACTCTAGTGTCCTTTCCTGCACCCATAACGACCTCTTTTTCCATCGATCGAATGGCGGTCTTGACTTCCTCTTCAGTGAACTTGACTACTCGTTCCCTGTTAAGACAGAAACAACCCATGTCGATAACGAAGTCGACAGCAGCTTGCCAAGCAGCATCAGCGAGACTGTTATCCGTATTCTGCCACTCACTTGTTTCTGTTGGACATCGAATATCGTACTCTTTTACGAGTTGAGTTATCTTCCGGAAAAGAGCCATATTCCACTCTTTGTCACCCATTCTCGTACCGCTTCTCATTCGATCCGCAACTTCAACTAGGCTTATCATCAGGTATTCACCAAAACAATTCTTGTACGTCTTTACCAAAAAAAAGACTAATTACTTAACGTTTTCTATTGCTGATTCTGCTCAATGAGGGGTTGTTAAATTCTGTTGTTAAAAGCGGTTACCAAGTTGGGTTCTGGTAACTTCGCGTGGGATAAGGGTTGATGTTAACCGTCGTGAGATACCTTAAAATCGTTTGATAATTCCAGAACTCGCATTTATTTCGTTAAATCTATCCAACAAGTAGCATAGAATCCAACAAGGAAAAAAATATTAACTTCCTTTAAACAGATGTGTAAAAATGAAGGTTGAAATCTTTTCGGATGGTGCTTCGCGAGGAAACCCTGGTGTTTCTGCAATAGCTTTCATGATTCTGAGTATGGATGGGCAGTTGCTAACGCGACAATCAAAGTATGTGGGAATACGGACGAACAATCAGATAGAGTATGAGGCGTTAATCGCAGCTCTCGAGTCGGCTTCGAAGTTACATGTTCAAGAAGTTGTGTGCTATTTGGATAGTGAGCTAGTTGTGAAGCATCTTTCAGGCGAGTACAGGGTCAGAAATCTTATCCTAAAACGTCTGTGGTTGAGAGTTCAAGAACTCAAGAAACGCTTTCACCAGATAACCTTCAAACACGTTTCAAGAGTAGACAAACACATTGTAGAAGTCGATAGGCTGGCTAATCAGACCTTAAATAGTGTCCGATACAAATTGTAAGAGTGCTGGCTTTATCATTGTAAGCAGGGTGCGGTCGTTACCATTTTGTTCCCTCCTCTTTGATCGTTGTTTATTTTATGGTTTATTGTCACGTTTTTCTGTGACTTCGGGAAGCCCTTGAAACCGTCCTTGGACAGTTGATTCTCTAAGGAACCTAATTAGCTGTAAAGTATGGTTTCTCATGATTTATATTTTCGATAAAACTTTACGAAGTACAACTCATTCATCATGCTTTTGTTCCAATAACATTAATGCTCTACTAGCTAGCTTAATGTAATTTGAATTTGCTCGAGAAAATGCTTTGACGATAGCAAGATTTAATACATTTTCCACAAACGTCAGCATTTAACTTGAGTTGAATGAGGTATCGTCTACAACTTTCTCGGTAGTTTTCGAGTCTTTCTTTATTTTTTAAAAAGGGGCATGCTTCAAGACAAGCATCGCAAATCCCACATAAGTTTTCAACTTTTCTTCTATGTATGAGTGGAAAGGTTGTTAATACAGAAGCAAATCTCAGAGCACAACTAAATTTGTCATTAATGATAAGCTCATTTTTTCCTCGCCATCCTAATCCAGCATTTTCGGCTATAACCCTGTGAGAAACACTCTGTTCATAGTATTCTTCAACACTTTGAATTTTATTTACGATCCCCTCTATCGTCGCAAGAATAGGAATTCCCTTGAAATGTTCTGAAATACCTTTAGAAATATCGTTTAAAATTTTGTTAATGTTATGATATTCTTTTGCATAGACATTCCATCGATTTCTATCGATGGTTCCGTCATCAAACTTAACGTTAATACAATCAATTACATCTTCAGGATATGCTATTCCTAAACAAATTATAGAACCCTCTTTCATAAAACTCTGGAAGCGTCCATTACACATCTCTTTCAATTTGTTTCGCTGAACCGACATCAACTCTTGATAAACATTTTTAAATACAGCAACCCCAATAACGCCATAGTAACCCACTTTTTCCAGTTCAGTGTTAAAAAGACTTCTAACCATCTGAAAATTTTGTTGTGTTCGTTCCATATTTATACGAACATTTTAGATTAAAAATAAACTTTTAGCTAGATGACATCACTTCATGGTATTTAGGCAAGATGAGAAAAAACTACATAAAACTACTTTTATTAAAGATAACACATAATATCGTTCTTTAATCAACGTTTTATACAAGGAGAAAATAGGTATGAAGATTGATTCAGAGCAGTGCAGTGGCTGTTCACGCTGTATACCGTACTGCCCCGTTGGGTCCATCAAGAAGAGTGACGTCGGAGTATTCCCGACATCTGTCATCGATCAGGAGGGGTGTGTGGACTGCGGGGTCTGCATTCGCTCTGGTGTTTGTAAGTCTGAAGCCATATATCTGCCAGAGACGCCGTGGCCTCGCTCCATCCGAGCTGCCTTCAGTGGAGGAGGATTCTCCTTCGGTCAAGGGCACTTCAGCGGAGGAGGCGCATCCTTCGGTCGAGGAAATAATCCTACGAGGGGTTACAGCCGCATCCTGGACAAGATAGGTCTCCCCAAACTTACCCTGAAAGATATCGTGGAAAAACGTGTCGGCGGTGGAAGCCGCGGAACCTCAGAGATGAAGACAAACGACGTGACTGGACGCTTCCGGGAAGGTGAGGTCGGGATAGCCTGCGAACTTGGACGACCAGGAATAGGATTTTACTTCAAGGACTTGGAGACAGTCGCTGTTGCCTTGATCAAGTGCGGGGTTCAACTCGAACCTCAGAACCCAGTCACAGTCTTTCTAGATACGTCGACAGGTCGGATTAAAGACGAATTCGCTGAGATACGCGGTGAGCGAGCCCTCTCCGCTATCATTGAATGCAAAGCTCCGATAGAGAATGTCATTGAGATTTATCGGGTGCTCCAAGAGGTCGCTGAACAGATCGACACGGTCTTCACTCTTGACTTCATCAACAAGTGTCAGGATGGGGCAATACCCTTGAAGGCCCTTCTGGACGATGCCGGAATCCATGTGCGGATAAATGGTAAAACGAATGTGGGTTTAGGGAGGCCTCTCATACCATGACCCACACCCATCATCGGCGGGGAAGCCGCGAGTCTTTGAGGGGCGATTGGGTTCTACTTGCTGTGACTCAAGCGGATGTTACTGAACAGAATGTTAACATCGCTGAACGCTTCAACAAGCTCGTCGCGATATGCGCTAAACACAACCCCGTAGGCATAGCTTCCCGAGACACAAACGGTGTGACTCACCGTTATCAGAAGGGGTGGGATAAACGCTTAGACAGTGGCATCCACCTCTCAGCATCCATCGACGAAGTCGTTAAAGACGCCAATCTCCTTCGTCACGCCGTCTACACTAAAAAGGACGACGTATTGAACGTCATTAAGGAGTTGAAGGAGGCAGATCTCGGAATATCAGTGGTGGTCAGTGGTGTCTTAGACGAAGTCTTCGACATCTGTAACCAAGCTGAAACAGGACCCCACACGGTGAATATGTCTGCTGAAACCCTTGGTAAGACGGAATTGTTGCCTGAACCAAAAATCCTCGAGTTGGTCACCATGTGCGGACACGCCTTTATCTCCCGTCATCTGGCCCGCTACCTCATAGATCGCGTCAAGCAAGGTAGCTTGAGCCCCGAAAACGCTGCTGTAGAGCTCGGAAAGCAGTGTACCTGCAATATCTTCAACGTTGTCCGAGGCTCTGACCTCGTACGAAAAGTAGCTGCCCTCTAACCCTCAGATTTGAAGGAAGAACAAGTAAGCGCCATGCAAGCCCTTTCTCCACAGACGTTTACAACTGCGATGTGTCTCTTTAGATTGTATGAGAGTAGTTAGTAAATTGGAGGTGTAAAATCCCCTTACCTTCACTATCTCTCTCTTCAACGGTTGTACTCGACGAGGACGCGAGCTGTGCACTAGAGTCGAAGAGGACATATGTTACTCTCTGTCTTTTCGTTAAGGAGCAAACTGAACGTGTAATGTCCTCGGAAGTGTGTATCAAGCGCTGTGTTTTCCTCATGTAAAGATTTTTTTTATCTTCTTTGAGAATTCATTTTCAGATTTGCGGAGAGGTCGGTTGGTATCTACTATTTGTTTGAAGTCAGCTATGAAGACGGGATAGCCTTGGTTAGCAACTTGATCTTAAGGAAGCGAAAAATGAGGGATTTTAATGAATCAACCAAAAACGTATATGAAAGATTAGATGATATTAAAGATTGACGTTTGGTCTTGGGATGGTGGAAGACTCTTGGACAAGAAGATTGTGCGTGCGTTATTTGTTGGTAGGTTTCAACCCTTTCATCTTGGTCACAGAGAAGTCCTTCGCGTCATTTTGGAAAATGCTGATGAGTTAATCATAGTCATCGGTAGCTCTCAGAAAAGCCATGACTTATACAATCCCTTTACTACCGGAGAACGAATCTCCATGGTCCGAGTGGCTCTAGACGAAATGAAGGTCGCGGCCTCACGGTACTACATTATTCCCGTCCCTGACTCAACGATGCATGCCTGTTGGGCATCGATGGTCATCGCCTACTGCCCTCCCTTCCATGTTGTCTATTCTAATGAGCCTCTCACAAGACGCTTGTTTCAGGAAGCGGGCGTACCCGTTCAGGGAATATCCCTGTTTCAGCGAAAACTCTATTCAGCTACCGAGATTCGGCGAAGGATTTTGGCTGGTAAGCCTTGGAGGGCGCTAGTTCCCCAGGGGGTCGTTGCGGTGATTGAGGAAATCCGGGGTGATGAACGCCTAAAAGAGCTGGCGCAGACGGATTCTCCCTTTAAGAAGAAGCTTCATGGCTGAGTAATGTGGCATCGGTTTTAAGTTAGTATGTAGCTTGGATGCTAATGGGAAATTCGTCACGCCACATACGCGTTACAGATTCTTGTTCTTTAATTTCCGATCGGTGCCCGTGGACAATGCATCATCCTTTTTATCTGATACGTTTCGTGTATCCGGTTAGGCCGTTCATTCATCTTTGAAACCTAAAAGTTTAAATACATATGAATATTATTTCATATGAAACATATTTCATAATAAGTAGTTAGCTTAAAAACTCGTCAATACTTATTGGTAGGAGGTCATAAAAAGTCTTGGAAATCAGAAAAATAGTACGTATAGATGAGGAACTGTG
>JAZFSF010000223.1:0-2733 GCA_036446055.1 Bathyarchaeia archaeon
GTAGGTATACGCAGGTTGGGAGAAACATCCCAATGTTCGTACAGTGGTGACAGGTTCCCCGAATCAGATACATGCTAATTTATATCCTTTTCCTCGTATATAGCTATACCTACAGTTGAACAATGATCCCGATGTTTGTTTCAAGTCACGTACTCGTATCCGTCAGGGACAGAGGGGATTTGTGAAGTTGTTTGTAATACTTGATATCTTGAATATTATGAAGTTAAAATACAGAACATAATACGTTGTATATATTTAGTCATCAAATATATTTTAGGAGGTAAATTATGCATCCGATATTCCCAATAGGAGATGAAGGAAACATTAAGATCAAGCCTATAGGATACGTCAAATCACCTATCAAAGAGCCTCAAATAGGAGGATTAACTGAGATTGAAGCCGAGATAGTGTTAGGCGATGATTGCAGAAAATGCCTTGACGGCATCGAAGAGTTCTCCCACATCGTCGTGATATATTGGCTTGACCAAATTACGGGCTACAGGGAAAGCTGTCATCCTCAGGGAAGGCAAGATGTTCCACTTTTAGGCATGCTGGCCACCAGGTGACCGGATAGACCTAACCCAGTTGGGTTAACTACAGCTAGGTTACTTGCTCGAAAGGGTCTTTCTTTAAAGCTGAGCGGGCTGGATGTTTTAGATGGGACACCGATAATAGATATCAAGCCGTATTATCCCCCATATGATAAACCGAGTGGCGAGATTCGCGTTCCCGAATATATCTATCTTCTTGCTTATTAGCATTGCCGGTTAGTCTGAAAGAACAAGAAGGATTTGGTGACTGCCAAAAATACATCCCAATGTTCGTGCAGTGGTGACTAGAAACCGGGTTAAAACGAAGGGGGAGCAGAAATGCTCCCCCTTTTTCATGTAACAACATGACGAAATGTTACTCTTTCCTTCTATTTGTTGGTAGCAGGGGCAGGATTCGAAAGGGCGAATGGTGGGAGTATTGACAAGCCCTTTAGCGAGGACTAAACTCAAGCTCCAACATATAGAATAGCCTGAAATGGAATAATTGTAGTGTCGGTTTAGGAGACTGAGGAGATGGGGAAAGGGCATTGGAACCACTGATCTGTAGCGGTATCCGATGCCCTTTTTGTTTGATCGGAAGTGTAAACATAACCTCTTAGAAAGGAGGTGCTAAATGAAAAAGGACCAAGATAAGACAAAAGAGCAGCTGATAGCTGAGCTGGATAAAATGCGCAAGCGGATTCCCAAATTAGAGACAAAGGAAACTGAGCGCAAGAAGGCGGAGATTACACAAACGAGTTCTGCCGACTATCAGAGACTGTTTGAACTATCACCACTGGGCATTATGGTTTTGGATATGAAGGGTGTAATTAAAGAATGCAATCCCGCTGTTTACATGAAAAGTGGCTATTCCAAAGAAGCTTTTATTGGCAAGCATTTCTCCAAGATAGCAACAATTCGAGCAGTAGACATTCCCAAATTCGTGAAGGTATTCGCTTCTCTTATAAGAGGATGGGTGCCCAAGCCGTTTGAGATTATATATACCCGTAAGGATGGTACCACCGGCTGGACAGAAGCTCATATTAGTTTACTGAAATCAAAAGGAAAAAGAATGGGTATTCTGGTAATCCAAAAAGACACCACCGAGCAAAAGCGGGCGGATGAGATATTGCAGGAGACTGAGGAGATAAAGAGGGCGATACTGAATGCCACACCGGATTTTATCGCCGTATCAAATAGGGAAGGTACTATCATTGATATAAATGAGGCCATGGCCAAAAGGTTTGGTAAGCATCCAGAAAAACTAATTGGTAGAAACGGTTATGATTTATTACCACCAGAATTAGCAGAAGCAAGAAGAGCGAAATTTGATAGAGTATTTCGGACAGGTAATCCATATCGTTTCGAAGATGAACATGGAGGGACCTACTTTGACAATATTGTATACCCATTATTGAAGGAGGGGGGTAAAGTAACAAGAGTAGCTATTAATGCCAGAGACATCACCGAGCACAAGCGGGGGGAGAAGAAAATCAAGCAGCAAAATGAGTTTTTAAATAGTGTATTAAATTCTCTCGGGCATCCCTTCTATGTTGTAGATGCTACCGATTATACTATTAGGTTAGCGAATCCAGCTGCGAAGCTAGGTAAATTGTCGGAGAAGTCAACCTGTTATGCCCTTACCCATAACAGGGACAAACCATGCGGTGGTGTCGAACATGTTTGCCCGCTTCAAGAGGTTAAGGAAACCAGAAAACCTATAGTTGTGGAGCATATTCATTACAATAAAGATGGCAATACCAGAAATGTTGAAGTCCATGCCTATCCCATTTTTGATAGCGAAAAGAATGTCGTGCAGATGATAGAATATGCCCTGGACATCAGCGACCGTAAGCAGGCCGAGAAAGAATTAGAAGAATACCGCCGCCACCTCGAAACGTTAGTCGAAGAGAGAACCGCGGAACTTTCTGAGGCAAAAGAACTTGCTGAAACAGCCAACCGTGCCAAAAGCGAATTTTTGGCAAATATGAGTCACGAACTCCGTACCCCGCTGAATGCCATTATCGGGTTTTCTCAATTGCTGACCCGCCATCAAAACCTTGACGCCGAACAACGAGAACACCTTGACATCATCAACCGCAACGGGGAACATCTCCTGACCCTCATCAACAGCGTACTCGATTTGTCCAAGATTGAAGCGGGCCGCATCACACTGAACGAACAGAATTTCGACCTCTACGAC
>JAZFSF010000224.1:0-5319 GCA_036446055.1 Bathyarchaeia archaeon
TTCGTTTAAACTCATTACTAAGTGTTCAGAGAATTGGAGGAGCTCCCTTCGCTCGTCCACACTAGGTTTTACTCTTTCAAGAACCCGGTCGCATACTTCTTGAATAACGCTCTCATTCTCACTTTCCATCATATATGGCTCCTGCCTTCACTTCTTTGGTTGGAAATACTTCATAAACGACGGGACGCTTTCTTTTCTCAAGTCAAAGGAGACATCACTTGATATGATTAAAGCACTTATAGGATATGTGTTTATGCATGATTAGCAATGACTAATGGCTTTTAATGATACATAACTTTTATCTATACATCGACTAAGCTTGCTGATAGTTGCAGGCTGTAACTGGCAAATTTATTTTCTTTTTCGACTAGGTTTGGTAGATCAGAATACTCCTTTCTCCCTATCTTAACTCGCTAGCAGATCGCCTGATATGAAAGAGACCTATATATCGATTACATGGATAAGGGGAGTGCGACGCTATAAACTAGCTAATATTTGACTTAAGGATTGAAGTTGTTCGACAATTTCTGGCTCATCTTCCCATTGATGAAACATCTGATCAGTAATCTTAAAACTTCTTAATGCCTCTTCTCCATGAATTCGATAAAATGAGCCTACTTTACAGGTATGTCCAAATCCACATTTATAACATGGAAAGATTTCGGAAGTGTAGCAAACACTTCCCTTAAAGGCGGCACGATACGCCATCATCCGTTTCTTGATAGCATCAACCGCATTTATGGGAGACCGTATTCCTCCTACAGCAACTGCTACAAACGGCTTCCCCTTTAGAGGGAATCGTTGATGACGAAAGGACCATAATCGCTCCAAGAACATGGCCATGAAACTATTGATATTATTGAAGTATGAAGGAGTACCAAGCACGATTGCTTCAGCATCAACAATCTTTGGATAAAATGGTTTGAGGTCGTCATCTATGCAACAAAAGTTATCTCTTGCGCAACGATGAACGCAGGCTCTGCATCCGCTGAAAGATAATTGAGTTAAGTTAACAAATTCGGCATCCTTTCCACTCTCATTTAATAGCGATTGTACCATCCGATCCGTGTTTCCATTAATAATGGGACTGCTACTAAAACCTAAAATCCCCAGATGACATCACCACGTTGGAAGACCGAATAACCCATTTTAAAGTTTCCTAAAAAAAGGTTTCTAGCGAAAAAATGAATGATTTAAGGTTGTATTTAATTTGTAGACAACTCATACACACTTATCGGGAATAAAACCTTAGAAAATTATTTTATAACTAGCTTCTAAAAAATTAGCCAGCTAGTCTGGTTTAAAAGTCGTTTATTTCGTCCAATCATTGATGCTTTCTTTGAATCGCTCCAGTCCTCGCTTTATCTTTTCAATCGGTAACGCATAAGAAAATCGAAGGTAACCTGCTCCAGCTTCGTTGGGAAACGCTGGACCGGGAAGAACGACGATTCCAGTCTCCTTCAGCAACCGAATTGCAAACGCCTCAGTCGACATCTTCACTCCTTCTAGAATGTCCTTAATGTTGGGAAAGATAAAGAAGGCTCCTAAAGGCTTCCTCACGCTTATCCCAGGAATTTTAGAAAGCTCATTATACATAAAATCTCTTCTCTTCTTGTAATCCATAAGCACCGTTTTAAAAAAGTCTTGAGGCCCGCTCAACGCGGCTACACCAGCCTTCTGTACGAAGGACGTGGTACATGAAACGGTGTTCGCTGTGAACTTACTGAAGCGTTGAATAGCCTCCTCTCTAGCCACCAAGTAGCCTAGACGCCACCCTGTCATGCCATACGTCTTTGAAAGGCTGTTCACGTGGATGACGTAGTCCCTCCAGTCTGGGTCATCAAGGACGCTCATGAAGCCATCTACGTATGTATAGTGGTCATAGATCTCATCTGAAGCTACTAGGATTCCCTTTTCCTTCGCAAGCTCCATGATACCCTTGAAGTCAGATTTACTCAGCATTCCTCCTGTTGGGTTGTGTGGGGAGTTAATTATAACCATCCTTGTTTTACTTGTAATCGCTTCTTGGAAAGCTTCAGGAGTCATACTGAATTCATTTTCCTCGCGGAGAGGTAGGAAAACAGGTTTACCTCCTGCATAGCCGACCGCATGGGCGTAGGAATAGAAGCTTGGATCAGGAATAATTACTTCGTCACCAGGCGAAACGAAAGTGGCGATGGCAAAGAACATAGCGATTTTAGCGCCAGCGGTCACTAAAGTTTCAGTTGGCTTTACGTCAACAGCGTCAGTGAATGCAGTTACGTGTCGCGCGATTTCCTGACGGAATTCAGGAATACCCGGGGGTGAGACGTATCGGGTGAAGCCTGCTCTTAGAGCTTTAATAGCTTCATCTACAATATGTTTGGGGGTTGGAAAATCCGGTTGGCCGATACCAAAAGATATTACATCCTTTCCCGTTCTTGCAAGCTGGGAAGCCATATCTGAGTACTCAAAGGTCTTTGCACCCTTCAACTCAAGTACAGACTTAGAGATAGAAGAAAACAGGTTTTTCTGAGACATAGACGTCACCTCAATTCGATAATTTATTGAGTCATACTTACAATTTAACTCTTCTCCTCTATGAAGGAATAAACTACCCAAGAAGACTTTTGTTACACCGCACACTCGCGTACAAGGTTTATGGGTACTTTACCATCCAAGAGCCCACAAAACTTCTACGTGTTTAATTAATTCTCATAAAGAACACTCTTTTGAGTCCAAACAAATGTCTTCGGATATGGCTTAAGCTTTCATTCGTTTAAACGCTTGTTTTCATAGGTATACTAAAGTTAAAGACCGAGCAGGTATGTAAAGCTGTATTGTTCGCCTCCATCTCGACATCGTGAATGTCTGTTATTCTCTTTCTGATTCGTATTAGAGAAGACTTCTCATTCGAAGTTAACCTCCTCACATATCCTGAACGCAAAGGTGAGTAGTACATGTTTCTGATGGAGAAAGCGAATTTAAAAGATTGTCACTCAACGTATCAAGTTTATGTACTTCTATGTAACACTCTAAATGGATCTACGTCTCTTTTTTGAATTATTCGTGGTAAAGAAGATCCTCGAAGATCCCCGATTTTAACTTCAAATGTTATAAAAGTCTTAAGCAAGAATAAACGAGGTTCAATAGTGTTTTGAGAATGTAATTGATAGTTACCTGAGGTTTGGGGAAGATGAATCATTGCTAATACGAGAGTTAATTGTAGAGAATTTTATGTCCTATAAGTACGCACGTATACCCTTTAACGCTGGCTTGAATATAGTATGTGGCCCCAATGGCTCCGGAAAGTCCTCTATACTCCAAGCCATCGCAGTCGCATTGGGTCAAGTATACACGGAGAGAGGTAAGAAGTTAAGTGATCTGATCCGCTGGGGGGAAGATACCGCCAGAGTGACTCTAATCTTTGACAACAAAATCCGGGACGAGGAGAGACTGATACCAAAATTTGACGCCGACACCTTTAGACTCTCCCGGTACCTGAATAGGGATGGCAACTACTGGTATGAAACCAACTTTCAAACCGTCACTAAGAGTGAAGTCACAAAGATTCTGAGAAAGTTCGGGATAAACCCCGCTAACATGCTCATCATCATGCACCAACACATGATGGTTGAGTTTGGCGTAATCACCCCTGAAAAAAAGTTGCTTATGGTCGAAGAAGCGGTGGGCCTAAGGGAATACCGAAATAACGTACTTGAAGCTCAACAAAAGCTAACGCAAGTCTTAAGTGAGGAAGAATCCGTTGAAACTCTCATTAAGAACGCGGAGCAGACGCTAGACTACTGGAAAACCGAATACGAACGCTATCAGCAGCGGAAGGAACTGCTGTTGAAGAAGAATTATTTTGAGCGAGAGTTGATTTGGGCACAACTGATCAGACAGGAGCAAGCTGTCGAGGTTTGGAAGGATAGAATCCAGAAAAAAGAAGATGTGCTCGATCAAAAGGAGAACGAAATTAAAGAAAATGAAATCGTACTACAAGAGTTTCAAGAGAAACTCAATAATGTGCGCCAGGAACGAAATAAACTCTATAACACACTTTTAGCATTAGAGCGAGAGAAGACGGGATTCGAAGAAACAGTAAGTAGTCTACGTAAAATCCTCGATAGTATCACAACTAACTACAACACTATCGCAAACGACTTTGAAGAGCAAGCCACATCGATGGAACTCGATGAAAAAGATGAACTCCTGGATGCCACTCAAGATGAAACACTTATCGAGACATCAAGCCTAGAACATGAAAAAACCGAAGTGGGCGAAGGCTCCGACTCAAATCAGATGCTTGAGAAAAGACTGAATGAACTTCAGACGCAGGTTCAACTCCTCAAACAGGAAGCAGATAAGCTTGAAAACGAGAGAGCTTTGTTTAACAAGCTAATGAAGGATAAAAAAGAAAAAGAAAAGACAGCACAACGTGAGAGAGAAAGACTCGATAAATTATCGGGAGTCATGGATCAAATCAGTCTCACCCTTGACGCATTGAATGAGGGAAAGAAGCAAATCGCATTGGAAGAAGCCCAACGAAAAAGCCTCGATAAAGAGTTTAGCAGATTTATAAAACGATTGCCCTCAGCAATATCTGTAAAGTCGATGGATAATTCCGTTGAATTAGCTCGGGAAGTATCACTTCGACTATTGTCTGAGGTTGAGACAAGGAAGACTGTGTTTGAGCGAAGGACGGATATTGATTCAGTTATTCAGACTCTGTCGGATGAAAAGCAAGCCGCTGTCACAGCGTCTCAAGTATGCAAGTCAGAAATAGCCAAGTTCAAGAAACATTATGGTGAGGTTAACCACTTTCTAGATGGGATGCGAGAAAAGCCGCAAATACGGTGCGATAAATGTGGCAGTCTTCTAGCTTCCAACCAATGGGTAAATCACTTGGAAGAAATCGCTGAACAACGTAACGAAGCAGAAACGAAGTTGAAAACCTTTCAAGACGAACTTAAGGAAAGTCAACAACAATTATCTGACAAACAAAAAGAGCAAAAGCAGCTACTCCAAGAAGAGAAGATGCTTGAGCTGATACGGCCCATGTCTATACAAGCTCAACAACTTTATGAAGACATAAAGAAGGCAAATGAAACGCTAAACAATCACCTTGTTGACTATAAAAGAATCCTTACGAATCTTGCTACAGCAGTTGATGTCAACGAGGCAAATCGAAAAATAGATTCTGTGATTGAACGAAGAGCGAAGGAGATTCAAGCGGAATTTCGTACATTAAAGCTAGATATCCCCCGACTTGAAGCAACGATCTCAACCTTTGATGACCTCCACATCAAACCTCAGCGTGAAAGAGTTGAGAATGCC
>JAZFSF010000225.1:0-2384 GCA_036446055.1 Bathyarchaeia archaeon
TTGGTGTAAAAAAGGAACCTGGGTTATTTTTGCTAGATATGCCGGATCCAGAATGAAAATAGATGGGGGTGAAGTTAGACTTTTGAATGATGATGAAGTTCTAGCAACCGTGGAAGACCCTGAAGATATATTCCATGAAATTTAATCATAGGGAGGAACTATGCCAGAAGAAGAAAAAGAAGTAAGAAAAGAAGATTTAGTTGACGTCGGTGATGAAGATGAAAAATCAACCGAAATTGATTTAGATAAAAAAACGGAAGGACAAGATGAAACTACTGAAGACACTACTAAGTCCGATGACGCACCTGCGGAATCTGATAAGCAGCCTGATGTTCAGGATAGCAAACCAGAAGAAAAAGAAGAAGTAAAAGAAGAACCAAAAGAGAAAGAACAAAAGAAAGAGATGGAAGAGTATAGCGAAGGCGTTCAAAAACGTATTGCCAAGCTTACTAAAAAAATGCGTGAAGCTGAGAGACAAAAAGAAGAAGCTGTTTCTTATGCTAGACGTGTCATGAGAGAAAGAGATGATCTTGGCAGACAGGCAAGTGATTTAGATCAGGGATATACTACTGAAATGGAAGGAAGAATTAAATCCTCCCTTGCAGCAGCCCAAGCTAAATTATCAACTTCACGTGAAACTGATGATAAAAAAGCTGAAGTGGAAGCCTTAACTGCAATCTCTCAATTAGGATATGAGCAAGCTAAACTTGCAGAAATGAAAAGCAGACAACAGATGGAAGAAACTGCTAGAGAAAATTCAAGAAAACAAGGACCCGCAGCTCAGTATCCAACTCAACGAACCCCGCCACCAGATGCAAAAGCAGAAGATTGGGCGGAAAAAAATGAATGGTTTGGCAAAGATAATGCCATGACCTACACAGCTTTTGATCTACATAGGAAGCTTACTGAAGAAGAAGGATTTGATCCAAAGTCAGATTCTTATTATGAGGAAATTGATAAAAGAATAAAGCTTGAATTCCCACATAAATTTGGTAAGGTAGAACAACAGATTAGTAAACCTACACAAAACGTTGCTTCTGCAACGCGTAGTTCAAAGACTAGTCGCAAAACTGTGAAACTCACATCCTCACAGGTAGCAATCGCTAAAAAATTGCGTGTGCCACTAGAAGAGTATGCAAGACAACTAAGACTCACGGAGGGAGAATAGCATATGAAACAAGAAGAAAATAAAACTTCCCGTGCGAGCCAAACAAGGGAAAAAACACAACGTAAAAAAGTTTGGACTCCACCATCGTACTTAGATACACCCAACGCGCCAGCTGGATTCAGACACAGATGGGTCAGGGTAGAAATCTTAGGGTACGTCGACACGAAAAACATACAAGGACGCTTAAGGTCAGGGTATGAATTAGTAAGAGCCGACGAATATCCAGAAGAGGACTACGCAGCAATACCGGATGGCAAGTATAAAGGGATTATCGGGCACGGAGGCCTTGTGCTAACAAGGGTACCTGAAGAAATCGCGCGACAACGTTCAGAATATTTTAAAAGATTATCAACTGAACAGATTGAAGCAGTAGACAATCGACTTCGAGAGGAACAGCATAAGAGTATGCCGATCGACATTGATCGACAGTCTCGTACAACCTTCGGTGGAAGAAAACGTTAATTTTTTAACAATTCAACCAACGAAATTTTAAAATAAACCGTGACTGGAGGTCCCTAACGGGACAGGTCACACTGTAAGGAGATAAACATGGCAAATCAAGACGCTGCATTTGGCTTTAGAGCTATTGGCGGTACAGGATCTAGCTATGAAACACAGGGTACTTCAAAGTATCAAATCAATGACAACTGGACTAACGCTATATTTCAAGGCGATCTAGTTGGAATGGGTGATGGTACTGTAACTGACAGAGCAGGAACTGCTTCTGTAGCTGGATATATTTTCGGCTCAATTGCAGCTACTACTTTGAATCTTGGTGTTTTTAATGGCTGTTTCTATATCGATCCAACCACTTCTAAACCAACATGGAAAAACTATTACCCAGGAGCTGTTAATATCACGACTGGTCTAATAGACGCGTATTGTTATGATAACCCTCAACAATTATATGAGGTGCAGACATCAGGTACTCTGACTCAATCGGACGTAGGTAGTCTAATTGATCAAGGAACATATGCTGCAGGTTCAACGATTAATGGACATTCTGTAATGGAGATAGGTGGAACCTCAGGGTTCACTACTGCTCAATTTAGAATAGTTCGTTTATCCGGAGATCCGAGCAACTCTGATACAGGCAACGCGAATAGTAACTGGGTCGTAAGATTGAATGAATCAATCTACTACAATTCAGCTATACTATCTTAATAGGAGCATAGAAAATGGCAATATCACGTAATCAGCTAGTCAAAGAACTAGA
>JAZFSF010000226.1:0-4972 GCA_036446055.1 Bathyarchaeia archaeon
TGTTCTTGCTGTAACGGTTATTAGTTAGAGAGTGGTAAAGAAGAAGTCGTAAAGGTGTTTTGAATGGAGAGCCGATTACGGAATATGGCAAGATTAGTAGTTCATACGTCCACCAAGGTCAAGAGGGGTGATAACGTTCTCATCCAGATCGTTGACGAAGGTCGAGACCTTGCTACCGAGATATATAGGGAGGTGGCTAATGTGGGAGGGCAACCCCTGATCATCACCACGCCCTCAGAGGCGGTGCGAGCCTTTTACGAAGTAGCGGACGAGGAAACCCTTACAGCAATGCCTAGGCATTACCTCGAACTCGTCAAAGCCTCAGACGTCATAATCTCGATACGATCGAACAGCAACACGAAGAGCCTTAGCAACGTCGAACCCAAGAAGATCAGCGGTCGCTCCAAGGCATTAAAGACGCTTCAGGAGGAACGGCTAAGTAAACGATGGTGCCTCACTCAATATCCAACGGTCGGATACGCACAGGACGCGGAGATGTCCCTGCGAGAGTACGAGGACTTTGTCTACTCCGCGATTCTAATCGACTGGGACGAACAGATCAAGACTATGCAGCGGCTGAAGGAAGTCATGGATACAATCGATGAGGTCAGGTTGATCGGTGACGAAACCGATCTGACTATGTCCATTTTAGGCAGAAACGCGGTTGTTGGAGGGCCGACCCACAATGTTCCTGGCGGTGAAGTGTTCACCGCCCCCATCGAAGACTCGGCTGAGGGCACGATATTCTTTGACCTGCCAGCTGTCGTCTACGGAAAAGCAGTTGAAGGGGTGAAGCTGACCTTTACTAGGGGTGAAGTCGTGGAGTACTCAGCAAGGCGGAACGAGGCGTTGCTCAAGAGCATGATCGAGACCGATGAGGGCGCCAGGCGATTGGGAGAACTCGGTATTGGAACCAACATGGGCATCCAGAAATTCACGAAGAACATTCTCTTCGACGAAAAGATCGGGGGCACGATTCACCTGGCTCTCGGTCGAGCCTACCCAGAATGTGGGGGCGTCAACGAGAGCGCGATCCACTGGGACATGATCAAGACCATGGATGCCTCGAAGGGGTATAAAATTCTCTTTGACGGTCAAGTATTGAGACGAAACAAAGATGGAACATGGAGCCTGTTACAACCCTAAAACTAGATGTTCTTTATATAAATGAAGAGGAAGGAATCCTCTTATAAGCTAACTAAACATACTACGAGTTGGGAGAAGGTTTCTCCCATCGGAGGAATAGGTTTCCATACCTCGTCAGAATACGCATCGGATTTCGATAGAGTTCGCCTTAAGACTCCGAATAAGGTCATGCGTATGCAGCAGGCTATAAGGAGGACCCTCAAACGAAGAACCTGTTATTACTGTGTCTGTTTGAGAGAAAAACGTGTTCCCAAGCAAGCGAGCTAAAATTAGTTCTCCCATAAAAAAGGGAAGTAAGGGCGTTATAGAATGTTAAAGAGACATACCACATTGTGGGCAGAATCGTGTGTTTAATAAAACTTCGTGACCACACCGAGTACAAAACTGAGTTCGTCTTTGACGAGGTGGAGGTCGATAGTAGGGTCGTCGTTCGCTACGAATAATCAAGTAGAGGATTAATCCAATGGGCCCAGTCAAGAGCACTAAAATAAGCCATAAGGTGCCTTCCATGCCATGGTCTTGAGCGTCTCGATATACCCAGAGACATAACGCTATCCCAATAACAAACCAGAAGATGAAACCTAGAATGATAATGGCCATCATTTCGAGTGTTATCTGCGGATTGATATCTATAAAGGTTCCCTACGTATCTTAAATTCTATTACATCAACCATTATCAGTTCTTCTCATCGGTCTGCTTCACACGTTACATAGATAGGGCTGTCAAGTGCAAAGTGTTTACCCTATGTTATGACACTTTTATGTTATGGTTACGATCGCTTTTTTTTTACTGCGGGAAGTACGGTATTGGACGGAATATAATCTAGTACAAGTCTTCATTGATTACCATTATCATTTAGGTTCTACATCGAAACGATTGAAGCATTAAACGACGCAACTAAGACAGCGTATAATTCAATGAAACGAGTGAAAAACGAGCCATTTTTAACGGAAATCTAAGAGGTATAGCTCCCTAAGATAATTGGTGAGTGATGGGGTTCAGATCCGTCACCACTTCCACGTCGCGGTGAAGAAGTAGGAGGCCGATGGCGATCAGGATTATCGGAACCGAGATGGTGAGTAAGGGATGGAATGTCATCCAATCTCGGAACCAACGACCCATCAATTCCTCGGTCATAAATTGTGTTCCGGGAGACTCAGAGTAGACGAAGAAATACAGGGGGTGGTAAAGGAAGAGGAGAGGATATGGGATTGGGGCGACGTTAAGGAGCAGATAGATCCTTTTGAGCCAAGGGGAGGCAGCTAGTATTGGGATGAGGAAGGGTAAGACGAAGACGAGGTGCTGGGGCAGCAGCCAGGTACTCGTCAGATAATACACGAGGATGGTCAGCACGACGTATCTGCGTAGCTTCTTCGTTCGATAGACCTTGAAAGCAGCGAAAGCAGACCACAATATGAAGACGACTTTTCCAATCAGGTTGGCGAGGCTACTGTAGTCAGCATATTCCAGCATCGTGAAGTTGGGAATCAACCCGAGGGACTTGGCGTGGAACAGCACACTAGGAATAGTGAAGCCGAAGACGCCGCGATTCGCTTGGACCAGCAGGGTTCGCCACCCCTCATTGAAGAGTAACGGAAAACAAAACATTGCCGTGAACACCGCCGTCATCACGAAATATTCAACTTTTTTCTTAGCGCCAGTCAGTGACACTGCGAAGAGGGGGAGCAGGATTACGGGATATAGTTTGATGGAAATGGCCATGCTGAGTAATAGAGCGCTCACGGTTTTGCGATCCTGTAACTTCAGATATGCCAGATACGTTAGAGCAGTGACGGTCACATCGATCTGCCCCCACACGGCGAATACAAAGATGATGAGGGGCGAATATAGCCAAAGAGGCTTTTCGTCGTCATTGAAGAATCTAGCTAAGTAAAGGAAGAGAATCAAGGAGGGTAATTTAAAGAGCACATAGAAAAGGGGGCGGAGAACTCCGCTGTGGAACAAGTTCCCAAAGACCAAGGTCTCAAGACCGAGGGCGATGACGGGAAAGATTAGGAACAGGGGCGGGTACCAACTATTTTTCTCTTCCTGGGGTTGAGCATACGGAAGTTGATGATCATGCAGGATCACGTAGGCCTGTTCCTCGTGAGCGAAAAAGTCTCCTCGATGAATCGTTGTCGCCATCAACGCGACTATGATTGTCAACAGTACCAGTTTCTTGGGGGTTACCAGCGACTGAAGCGGAACCAGTATACATTGCATCCTATTACATCTCCTTATGCTATGATTGTTACGTGGAAAAACGTTTCATGGAGCCTATACATTCTCAGTTTTTCGGGTTAACATAGGCTTGCAGAAGAACTTTGCAGGCAACTGTAGAGGACATGTTTTTCATTGAGAAAATGAATAGGCGTGATTAATTCTTAGAGATTCATTCGGGTATCTCCTTATCAAGTTTAATTCATAAACTTAAAAAGAAATAGGAAGAGTCGTGTCACATAACTTGCTCTGGGATGTCGTTATCCAAAAAACTTCCTTTGTCAGATTACTATAGATAGATTCCGCACTGCCAGTTTTTATCATTCTAAATACGTCAAATCTTTCTTCGATGTCAAACCAACACCATCTTCTATAACTCATAACGTAACAAGCACAAATCGAAGAAGATGGAGCAGGCAAAGAAAAGGCATAATCCTTTCTAAAAGGACGCCTTGACACCCAAAACAAAGACAAAATATCATGAAATGGAAGGAAAAAAATCAATAGCTTTAAATTGTATTCTACAAAGTTATATTTTCATTGACCGACAGAGTTGACACATAAATGGCAGAAGCAGCTACAAAAATCCTGGAAGAAAGTCTTGGAAAATTAGTTCTACTAAGATTGAGAGGTAATAGAAGCTTGAGAGGAAGACTCGAGGGCTTTGACATGCATATGAACCTCGTGTTAGAGGAAGCAGACGACATCTCCAACTCAGAAAACATCAAACAACTCGGAACCATCATCGTAAGGGGAGACAACGTCGTCATCATTTCTCCCTCACCAAGATGAAAAGCTCCAGCAGACCACAACTAACCCCAAAACCATGGAACCCAACCATCAAATATAAGAGCCTGTAATACTTTTCTTGCTCCACTATATGGGCCGGTAGACCAGTCTGGAAATGAAAACCATCAACAGAATGATCGCCGCCTTGGCAAATCCTCTAAAATGGCGGAAGCCCGGGGTTCAAATCCCCGCCGGTCCACCAAATACTTTATTCTACGGGATTTGTGGATTAGTCGATTATTCAAAAATATAGCATTTAGAGTGACTGGCAATCAGATAGCTTTACAAGATTCACTTTGCGATATTCAGCGTCCTTTTCATCTTGTTAGCTAGCTTGTTCTAACTGCTTGGAATGGAGAAAGATGTTGTAGAGTCTATCTATGGAGTGAGTGTATTTATGAATCGGTTTCTGGGTTTCAGATAACTGATGGGTTCTCTACCAGTGAATAGTTTCCTGAATGAACTATTCAGCCCTATGTTTAGGCTCCTTCAAAAACTTGAATAGCCATCCAGCGGAAATAGCTCGGCCTAAAGCTGCTAAATAAAAAATCCATTCAGGACTAAAGGCGTCCCATGCCGCACCGCCTATGGTCGGTGCGATGGACTGCACTATTATTTGAACGGTTCCCATTGATCCGTATACTGTGCCTCGCACGTTTGAGGGTGCGATATCCGCTACCATAGCTTGCCAAGCAGGCATCCCGACGTTAAACACGAGAGTGCGAGTCGCCATCGCCAAGAAAACGGTGAGGAAGTCCCTAGAGAAGGCTAAAGCGAAAGTACAGAGGGGTTGTAGGAAGTAGTGTATCAAGATGC
>JAZFSF010000227.1:0-4819 GCA_036446055.1 Bathyarchaeia archaeon
ATTCCAATAAGCGTTTACTAATCTTACTCCCCTTCTTTTCGGTTCCGTCAAAGTTTACGGTAAAATCCTTAAAGTGGCATCCCCTAAAAACGGGAGTTCTCACTCCGTCAACACTTGAAAGCCGTTGTGTGGCGTACTGTGTTATGGTGAAGAGTTGTTCTCCCAGTCGTCTAAATCCGCCACCTCCCATTAATGCCATATAAATGGCGGCTCTGAGTGCGCATAGCGCGTGATTTGTACAAATGTTTGACGTTGCCTTCTCTCGTCGGATGTGTTGCTCGCGGGTTTGAAGAACCATGCAATACCCCTGTTTCTCCCCATCTTTTGTGGTCGTCAACCCGACTAAACGTCCCGGCATTTGACGGACCAGTTGAGCCTCATTTCTACATGCGAAGATGCCGAGTAAGGGTCCACCATAATTGACGTAGTTGCCTAGAGGCTGACCCTCTCCCACTACGATGTCTGCATTATATCTTCCCGGAGGCTTAAGGACGCCCAGAGACGTCGGGTCCACTCCGACGATGAAGAGGCTTCCCGCGTCGTGAGCTATCTCTGCCAAAGCATCCATATCGTGGACCAGATGTCCTAGATATGCGGGGTTTTCAACGTACAGTCCTGCAGTATGTGAAGAGACCTCTTCCTTGAGGGCTTCGAGGTTGATTTGACCCGTTTGAAACGATTGACGTACCTCTTTGATCCGTATTCCAATAGGATTAGCATAGGATTTGAGGACCACCAGTCGCTCTGGGCTGAGGAAGTGTGGTACAATAAACTCGTTTCGATGGGTGATTCTGGCGGACATCCTGGCGGCTTCTCCAAGAGCTGATGCCCAGTCATACATGGAACTGTTGACAACATCCACTTCCAAAAGTTCAGCCATCATACTCTGATACTCAAAGAGAGATTGAAGCATACCTTGACTGATTTCAGGTTGGTAGGGTGTGTAACTCGTGAGAAATTCCCCCCGACCTGCGATAGCGTCCACCACAGCTGGAACATGATGACTCCAAACTCCTCCCCCTAAAAAGGAAAGACCGTTTTTTGCTGTTATGTTTTTACTGAGAATTCGCTCTACCTCCCTCCTAACTTCGACCTCCGACCTGGGCTTTGGCAAAGACAGACTTCTGGCTAATCGAACCTGTTTGGGAATGTCTGAAAAAGCTTCATCAACCGAGGAGATGTCGAGGGAGTCTAAGAGTTTCCGCCTGATATCAGCGGAGTCATTCGAGAGATATGGATGAGACAATTCCTTGAACCACCACTCTATACGTAGTCCACTCAACTCTATTCTTCCTGTATCATAAAAAGGTTAACCGCTCACCTTTTTATCTGAGAAGCCAATATGAGTATTCCAAACACATTCCATGAAGGATTACAAACCATGATACTTTCCCCTGGAAAAATACCCCCGGAGATCCTCGAGAAAACCGTGTTTAAATTCCTCGGCGCAACTCGAAGCGACGTAATCTTTGGTCCCGCCATGGGCGAAGACGCATCCATCGTCTCAGATGGCTGTAAGCTCTTGGCGCTACACGGCGATCCCATAAGCGGTGCCAACGAAAAAATTGGCTGGATCGCCATGAACGTCGCAACCAACGATATCGCGACACGCGGCGTCCGACCACGCTGGACACTGTCCTGCATCATGCTCCCGGAGGGATCCGACGAAGGACTGCTGGAGAGAATCTGCCGAGATATGAGTGCCGCAGCCGAGAAACTTGATGTGAGCATCATCGGCGGCCATACAGAGGTAACACCTGGCTTGGATCATCCACTGGTAATCGTTTTTTCCATGGGCGTCGTCGAAGACCGCGGATACGTGATGTGTCGTGGTGCAAAGCCCGGCTCAAAGATCATCCTGTCTAAAAGCATTGGGATAGAGGGAACCGCAGTCTTGGCTTCTGATCGGGGGAAGCCTCTCGCTTCGAAGTTTGGAGACGAGTTCGTTAGGAGGGCTGTGACATACTTTGATCAGCTGAGTGTCGTGAAGGAGGCAATGATTGCCTTCGAGTTTGGAGGAGTTCAAGCCATGCATGACCCCACTGAAGGGGGCGTATCCAATGGTCTGCACGAAGTTGCTGATGCCTCTGGGACAGGATTCAGAGTGTACGAGGAAGCCCTTGCTATCGGTCAGGAAACAGCTGAAATTTGTCGTTTCTTTGAGATAGATCCCCTGAACCTTATTAGCTCTGGCTCCCTACTCATCATTGCTAAACAAGACAAAGCAACCAAAATAATCGATAAACTTCAGGAAAACGGGGTAGATGCATCAATCATTGGCGAAGTATTAGCCGATGCTGAGTGCAGGACCATCATACGAAGAAATGGATCAAGTGAACATTTAGCTAGACCTCTATCCGACGAGTTGTGGACAGCATTAAAAAAAGATGTTAACTAATTCAGCAGAAACTTTATGCTATAAAATTATTTTTATCATAATTCTATGGTAGTATGCTCAATGTCGTCGAGGAGTTTTGAGAGAACTCTTCAAGATTAAGAACCCTACATACCGATTCTTCTTTTTAAAGCTTGAGAAATGGGTACACCTATTATACCGCTCATAGCCATCTGGACAAAGTTAAAAGGAGCTTCCACTAATGCCGCTTCGAAGCCATACATAAAGACTTGAACCATGAAGTATCCTGAAACCATCACCAACCCACCTACGATCCAAGCTAAAATTGTTTTTTGAAAACTCTGATTCTTGCTTTTACTGAAAATCCAACCAGCTATGAACCCCTCGGCTCCTTTGATGACTAATGTAGGAATCACCCAAACATACCAGCCTCCTAATAGATCAGCTAGAGATGAGCCTATTCCTCCTGCAATAGCCCCGACTGTGGGTCCAAATGTAAGGGCTGCAATCATGACTATGGCGTCTCCTAGATTGAAGAATCCATCCGTCGCTGGGATTGGCAACATGAAAAACATTGTAGTTACACAAACTAAAGCTGTCATCACGGCTGCTATGGCGATCAAGGCTGTGGACGATTGTATTTTACCGCTGAATACGTTGTTGATAATGTTTCCCCCTTAAAGTATAGCGTTTTGTTAAGTTTTTGCAGAAGACATTATAAAGATTATGCCTATATATACGTTCACATGTCTCATAAATTTTTGCTGCTGCTATATAATTAATTTGTTAGCTTCTCAACAAAAAAGATACTTCTTAATATATCGCTAGAAAAGGATGGCTAGTACGCTTGTGATTTTGTTGTGTTGATTATCCTTGAGTAAATGGTTTATATTTTCCTGAGAGAATTCTTACGTATGGATCGTTCACTTTCTTTGGGAACAGGTTTTTATCTCCGTTGTTAAGAAGGATGCGTTGTTTATCTTTGGTGAATGAGCCTAGGAAGCTTGAGTGAGGGCTTATTTTACGCATTGTCTGTTCGACGGTTTTTCTTGCTTTTGGGCTGATGGATGCTACTATCGTGCCTGTTGAGGACATAGCCAGTATTTCTTCATCTGACAGTGCAAAAGCTTCTTGAAGTATGTAGGCCTCTTCAATTATAGGAATCTTGTCAAAGTTTATTTTAAAACCGACATTCGAGGCTTCAGCCATCTCATTCAAGGCCACCATCAAGCCTCCCTCAGTGGCGTCGTGCATTGCGTGTACACCATTTATCTCAGCTAGGATTAGGGCTTCTTTCACGCAACTCTGCATTTGGACAAATTGTGATAGCTCCTTTGTTCTTCGAGTTCCAAACAGCTTATTAGCTAAAGTCTTTTGCGTCAACGCTAAGTTGACGGCTATCTCTAATCCTATTGGCTTTGTACACAGAATGTGGTCACTGGGCTTGGCTCGACCTGGCGTTATCAGTCGATCCTTGTCAACTTTACCGTAGACAGTACAGACTCCAATCAAAGTTTTCAGACCGTTGTATGTGCCAGTGTGACCCGTTACGATGGCTAAATCGAGTTCATCCGCTGCTTCACAGGCTTGTTTCATGATGTCTAGAAAGATTTGTGGCTGGGTTGATGGAGGCCCCAGAAGGTTGATTGAACAGAACTCTGGCTTAGCTCCGAAAAGCGAGACGTCCGAAGACGGGTAATGTATCATGAGCCATCCGAACCATTCTTGGGGGACACCTAGACACGGGTCGGTGGAGACCACGATGTATTTGTCGCCCATTAAGTGGACGCCAGAGTCGTAGCCAGACGCAGGTGGAATGATGACCCTTCGGTCTTTCTTGATACAGTTGAGCATTTTTTTCAGGTTTTTAGTGGAGAGCTTGCCCATTATCTTGTGCGAACCTTTATTCTTCTATTATTTAGATGCACTTGTTAGTTAATATGGCTAGCTAGCTTTGAGATAGAAGCGATTCCCTCTCTAATCAGTTTATCAAATCTTTCTACTACGGTCTTTCGTTTCATAGATTTTTTCAACTTTAGAGCAATCTAAAAGTGATTTGTGTCTTATTCTTTAAGATAGATTTTGTAGAGGTTTCTCTTGACAATTATGTAAGTGATGATAGCGCTAACTATTACTTCACCAACTAAATAGCTGCCATTGTAAATAGCTGAGTAGACTATGGGGTTCATACCTTCAGGTGCATATTCTGCAAAGAATAAGAAACCTGATAAAAAGTGTGAAAGGAATCTTCCGCCTATACCCACTCCAACACCGATCAAAGGATAACTACCAAAAAGTCCCGCTAAGCCTAAGGCTCCGAAAGCAATAGGATAATCAAGTAAAACTTGAATAGGGTGATATGCGTAGGGTTCTAAAGCAAATTGGACTAAACTGTAAACGAAGCACGTGAATACTCCTGGTTTTACGCCTCGCCTTAGGGAAATCCAGATTAGGGGCACCATG
>JAZFSF010000228.1:0-2317 GCA_036446055.1 Bathyarchaeia archaeon
TTCTTTAAAGCCCTCATCAAGAAATCATGGATTAATGAAGAGGAAAAAGCAACAACTTTAGCTTTTAAATTTCTAAAGCTTCTAAACATCGATCACATGTGGGACAAACCTGCTACCCATCTGAGCGGAGGACAGATGAAGCTTGTTGAGGCAGGGAGAGCAATCATGAGTGGAGCTAAGATGATCCTTATGGATGAACCCGCTGCAGGCATATTCCCAAAACTTGTTAAAGAGGTTTTTTATTATTTCACTAAAATGAAGAAGGAGTTAGGAGTTACCTTCTTTATTGTTGAGCATCGACTTGAACTGATCTTGCCTTACGTTGACTACGTCTATGCAATGGCAAGAGGGCGAATAATCTCGGAAGGAAAACCAGAGGAAGTTTTAAGCGATCCAATCGTAATAGAGCAATATTTGGGTGGATGAAACACGTTATTTGTTGAGAACGTTAATGCTGGTTATGGAAGATTTCATGTGCTCTTTGACATCAACGCCAAGGCAGAAGACAAGGAAATCACAGTGTTGGTTGGGCCTAATGGGAGCGGAAAGAGTACATTTCTAAAGACAATTATGGGAATCACACAAGTGTACTCTGGAAAGATACTTTTCAATAGCGATAACATATTGGGAAAGCCTCCTCACGCAGTTACCAAGCTAGGCATAGCATATCTGCCACAGGTCGATAACGTATTTACAAATCTTAAAGTCAGAGAAAATCTGGTCATGGCAGGGTATATCCTGAAGGGAGATGAGGCTGATGAACGGGTTCAAGAAGCGTTGGAAGACTTTCCGGTGCTGAAAGGATATATGGAAAGAAGGGCAGGGACGCTGAGTGGGGGAGAGAGACAAATGCTGGCAATGGCAATGGCCACGATAAGAAGACCAGAAATGATGCTTTTCGACGAGCCCACAGCCAGTCTCGCACCAAAAATAGCTCTTGAAGTTTTAAACAAAATAATAGATCTAAGAGACAACCATAATATGACTGTGGTTTTGGCTGAGCAGAACGCTAGAAGAGCCCTTGATCATGCCGACAAAGCTATTCTTCTTGTTAGTGGAAGAGTAATGTATGAAGGGGACTCAAAAGAGCTTTTGAACCACAAAGAGTTAGGCAAGGTTTATTTGGGCATCAAATGATTTTGCTGCTAATACAACTTAAAGCTAGTTTAAAGCCCTTAATCTCAGATACTTCAAGAACATATTTTTCATTTTATTTCCATTGTTAGGTTTTCGATGTTCGTATGTAAAAGTTGAAGTTTAGATAATTGTTGATTTAAGAGATAACTACAAAATCACACAGGCCTTAATTGAGTAAAACGCGAAGCAAGTCTTTGAACACATGATACCGCGCTGCTCATCGTCAGCTGTAGAATACAGTAAGATGGATGAGTCAACGACCTTCTGAATCACACAAACCTTGGAAAGCTTTAGCTTGGAATTAAAGAACTGTAGCTACATCCTTTCATGAATCAGAGTATATAATTACGCGGACACCTCCGCAAAGATCACAGGTCCCGTTTCGTGACCGATCTCGTAGGAATGATGGTGTTGGTGTCCTGTACGCCTTTCAGTTTTCTAATTTTATCCAAGACAAAGTTTGAAACGATTTCTTGGAGAGACCATAAAAGCCCTCGCCCATAAACCTCAAATTCCAATACTGCAAGGACATCGTACTCGCCAACGATTAGGTGCGTCTCAATAACTTCATCGTATCGCATGAGTTTCTCGATAAAGTCTTCTTCGCTACCCGGTGCGATATCGATTAAGATGAACGCCCTTCGTTTCCCTTTCATCACGTATGTACTCACTCTACATCCCTACGTTACCCATTTCTTATAGAAGATATATAAAGGAATTCACGTTTATATTTTTCTTCGATATGGCTAATTGGTCTGGAATAATCTAGGTAACTGTAACCTCCCAGTGGTTTCTTGTGCCGAATCCTATGTTATTTTGTGAGTTTTATGGGACGCAAATGGAGAATGCTTTCTCATTCTATCTCGATATTCTATTGAGTTTTAGAATTAGGCTAAGTTCACCGAAGAAGGCAGCCAACCTAAATTCGCTTGCTTTGCAGTTGGACTTTCAATTTGGAGGACTTTTGCAGATAGGTACGTGAGAAAATGTTTGAAGCAGTCGGATAGTTCGAAGCGCATACGTTCAGATTGGGTGACTCCAGGCTCCCACCACCACTTTTTGACGATAAACACTCCGTTCGTCTTGTCGCGTCCCGGCTCAAATCTGGCTATGAATCGATCACCGTACAAAACAGGAAGCACATAATAACCATAACGTCGTTTGGCAACTGGCGTGTAAA
>JAZFSF010000229.1:0-2292 GCA_036446055.1 Bathyarchaeia archaeon
GTAGTGCGCCTGCTTTGGGAGCAATTCTGAAGGCTGCTTTTTACTCAATGAAAACAAAGGGACAGCCTTGAATCCATTGAGGCATTGCCTGACGTGGTGTTTTAGTCCTTGCTCATGTCCCCTTTAGAGACTCAGTCAGCACCGTAAAAGTGGCGTAGGAGATGCCTCCCTCCGCGAGCAAGTCTTCTCCGTCTCGAACATTTAGGGTGAACCGATGGCAGAGCCAAACGAGGGGCTGATGATTTCAGGCGGAAAACGGTGGCCTCGATAAAGTGATTCCATCCTCCGATTGTCGCTGACGGAGGCTTAACTTGACAGTACCCTTACTCAGTGTGTGGACCAGCGCTAGCTGAGAAGGTAAACCGGGGTAAACAATCCGAATTGCCAGGGCTCTGGCAGTCGAGCATACTATCCGGCGGATCAAAGCCTGATTCACCTCAGCTCGTCTTGGACCCGGATGAATGCGATGAATCCGATATCAAAGATGGCCTTTTATTGCTGTGGAGTACGCATGCAGGATGCTCAAGATGTCCACTCTGTGTGTGGAGACATTTATGCCAGGGTGTTCATGAATGAACCCGGACTTCGAATCTTTAAAGCCTTTCGGGAAGAAAAAAAGGCTGACACGAGCATTATCGTCCGACATCGTATTATTGACGACTTCCTGCGTCAGGCTCTATCTGTTCATTCAGACCTTTGTCTAGTGATTATCGGTGCGGGCTTTGATAGCCGTGCTTATCGCCTGGAGGGGGGCCTATGGGTAGAGCTAGATGAGCCACAAGTAATTTCGCGCAAGAATGAGCGGCTTCCTGCCTCTGAGTGCGTGAACGAACTTCACCGTATTCCTATAAAGTTTTCGACGGACTCGCTAACTGACAAGCTATCCTCTTTCTCCAGCCAGAGTCCGGTTGTAGTTATTATCGAAGGGGTCTTTATGTATTTGGAGCAAAATGAAATCAGCCTTTTGCTTCGAACATTACGCCAAATCTTCCCACAGCATCAGCTTATTTGCGATCTTATGAATCGCAAGTTTTTTGAGAAATACAGTCGAAGTTTTTACGAAACGATTCAAGCTATGGGAACCTCTTTTAAGACGGTGGCTGACCGCCCTGAAGAGATATTCATTAAAAATGGCTACCATTGCACAGAAACGATCTCTATTGTCGAAAGAACTGTAGAACTCGGGAAAATTAGAATCCCGCGCATCATCTTGAATAAATTCTTGCGTGTCTTAGCCAAGGGCTATTCAATCTATGTGTTTACATCTAAGTAGCAGCCCTCCTAGTAGTTGGATTTTCGAGTGATGAACCTAAGAAAACCGTTGGGATTGTCAAGTAAAGGAAAATTCCCGCCTGAATACCGTCACTGGACGTATAGGGCGTTATACGGCCAAGTGGATTGGACCTGACCTCCGTGGAAAGGCCCTTTGAGGGAGATCAGCCTGTCCCACAGCCATATATTTAGAATAATAAGTTTCGGGATTCGTTTGGCCAGCATGAACCGCGACGTCTATCACACCAGACAGGAGATCTAGTGCGTCTGATTCCTAACATGAGCTCCACATGAGAGAAATCCATTTTCCTCTTCCTTCCCCCCAGGACTCTCCGTCCGCCTTTCGTCCACCGAAATCTCACGTTTCTCGACCTGTTGTCTTCTGCCCGCCTGAAGGTCCTCCCTTCTAACTTCAACGGAGGATAGGGTTTTTACGCTTTACAGTGCTGATGTAAAAGATGTAGCATTAGAGGAAATTACCCAGACAACTGAGGGAAGACCGGGGGAACGTCATGGTCGGCGTTCAACTCTATGAAAACGTGACATCAGCACAAACGTAATTGAACGTCGCCCTCAACTGGTTTGAAGAACTGAAACGGCTAATGCCGAATAACTGACATGATTGGCAAGACACTCTTTCACTATAGAGTTTTAGAGGAGATCCGCCAGGGCGGCATGGGCGAGGTGTACCGTGCTGAAGACACCAACCTGAGCCGTGAAGTCGCCATCAAGGTGCTGCCCGACTTCCTGAAGAAAGACCTCACGGCGAAAAAGCGCTTTCTGCGAGAAGCCAAGTCAGCGGCTACATCAAAAAGGGGGAGCTTTATTTTCTTATTGTTGGCGTTGCTGTGCAGTCCGACTGAGGTGCACGAACTGTTTGCTCAAGGAAATGTATCCTTCACAGCCAACAGAGACTTTGGGGTTGGAAGTGCTCCTCGATCAGTTACCGTGGGAGACTTCAATGGCGATTCGATCCAGGATCTGGCAACGGCTGACCAGGCGTCAGACAACGTGTCCATC
>JAZFSF010000230.1:0-6295 GCA_036446055.1 Bathyarchaeia archaeon
AGGCCACTAATGGGGAGGAAGTCTGCTCCTCCATCACCATGTTTTGTGAAGAACCCTATTAAAAGCTCGCTTCGATCGCTGGTTCCAGCGACTAGGTAATTGAAGGCATTAGCATAATAATATGTGATGACCATTCGAATTCTGGCTCGGACGTTGGCTACTGCCTTTCTTCTCGCCCTCTCGTCTCGTTGATCTAAGTCTAGCGAATTCAAGAAGGCGTCAGTGATCCGTTGAATACTAACAACTTCTGTTTTTATACCGAGTTGCTCGGCGAGGTAGTGGGCATCATCCGTATCTTGCTGTGGTGTGAAGGATGCGGGCATGAGTAGACCGAGAACACGGTCCTTGCCTAACGCATGAACACATAGAGCTACAGTTAAGCTGCTGTCCACGCCACCACTCAATCCAAGAACCACGCCTTTTGCTCCCGACTGCACTATTATGTTTTTTATAAAAACACATAGTTTATCAACAGTTCGTTGAAAATTCAGGTCCAGGACTTTCAGAGACTTTTCCATTGTTTATGCCTTCTCTACTTGATTTCCTCTCTTTATTTCGCCTTCGATTTGGCTAGACCCACCATAATTATAACGTCGTTCACATTTGTTCCCGTTGGCCCAGTATATATCAAATCATTTAATTGTTTAAAGAAGTTGTGAGAGTCATTATTTCTCAAAAAGTCGAGAGGATTCAAACCCATCTCTTTTGCCCTTTCAATCGTTAACCCGTCAACAATGGCTCCCGCTGAATCACTGAGGCCGTCTATCCCATCTGTCCCAAAAGAAGCCAGTGCAACGCCTTCCAATCCCGCCAAGCCAAAAGCCGCGTTCAGGGCCAACTCTCCATTTCTTCCGCCTCTACCCGTTCCTGTGACTGTTACCGTTGTTTCACCACCAGCTAGTATGGCCGCGGACTTTGACACGGGTTTGTCCCGAACCATCAATTCACGGGCAATGGACGCGAAAACGGTTCCAACGTGTCGGGCTTCTCCACTTACATATGATGAGAGCAATAAAGAGTTGAATCCCATTTCCTTTGCCTGCTTTGCAGCAGATTCCAAGGCAACTGCATTATTACCTAATACGATGTTCCGTACTTTAGCGAAACGTGGGTCTCCAGGTTTTGGGGATTCCTCATGGTTTCCCTTCAAGCCCTCCTCTAGAAACAATCTGATGGTCTGAGGGGTTTCCTCCCAAATTCCATATCGCCTCAATACTTGGATGGCATCGGAATAGGTGCTTGGGTCGGGAACCGTAGGTCCAGAAGCAATCGAGGATAAAGGGTCCCCTATCACATCTGACAGTATGAGGCAGAGCAAAGTTGCGGGATAGGAAGCCACAGCTAAACGACCGCCTTTAATGCGTGAAACATGTTTTCTCACCACGTTTATTTCGTTGATAGTGGCTCCGCATTTAAGTAAAAGGTTAGTGACCAGCCTCATCTCATCTAGAGTGATCCCTTGCAGAGGCATTGGAAGCAGCGCTGAGCCACCGCCAGATAAAAGAAAAATGACTAGGGTGGTCTCATCAATGGTTTTTAAGAGGTCAAACATTCGATTGACACCGCGTTGACCTTGTTCCGTGGGAATTGGATGGCCGGCTTCATTCAATTCGATGATTCGTTCTTTCAATTGAGGGGTGGAGCCCTCGGGAACGTTAATCAGTCCTGCGTCTATTCGATGTCCCAAAATTGTCTCCAGAGACTCTGCCATCGCGCCACTTGCTTTTCCTCCACCGATAACAATTATTCTATTATAATCTTCGAGATTCAGTTGGAAATTGTCGATTTTTAAAGTGTTTTTGTGGAGTGTGACTCTGTTTTGCAGTAACTTCCTTGGATCTACCGCAGATATAACGGTTTCCAACAAGGTTAGAATCGCTTTCCTAGCTTCAATATTCAATTTATTATGTGAATTGTTAACGATTTCTCGATTATTTTTTATTATAGACAATGAGAAGGCCTTCCTTTACATCATTTATCAGTTAATCCGTCTTTCATGTCTGTTAAACTAAAAAGAATATATATCTTTTATTTGTGAGATTCAAAATTTTGTAGGTTTTGTTTGTTATAAAGTATTCCTTCAAATGAGGCACTTTCCACTAAGCTTATGTGACCCTAAAAAGGGAATCGAACAAAAAATATTTTTGTTTTCCAAGGAGTATATTGGAATAAGTTAACTTGCTGTTATACTGGGTTGTTATTTAGCTGTTCTGGCTATGGATGTTAAATAAATATGTTATATGCAAATATCTAATTCGATTGACTCTAAGGAATATGGTCTCTATTCATCAAGCAGCAACCTTCCATATTCCTCTTATATCGATTTTTAGTTATTGAATTATGTTCCTTCAAGGATGTTCCATAGCCTTATCACAATCTATTGAATCTTGTACGCGATTATCTTTTTGAATGGTGGTCAAGTAGAGATAGAGGGGCTGTATCAATTCGTCCAAACCATTGATGGCAAATTAGAGCGTATATTACTCAAGACTGATAGCGTCCAGACATAGAAGTGACCTTCGAGTAGGAGGTAAGAATATTAATCTTGTCCCTTGCACATCGTATAATGGGAACGTGTGGCTGTATGAAAGATATGTTGAAAGTAGAGGTGAGGATACGGGAAATAATCACGCTTTTAAGATTTGAGTATCCCGAGGTAAAGATAACATTAGGCTTTAAAACGCTTTTGGAGCTTCTCGTAGCCACTATTCTCTCAGCGCAATGCACGGATAAGCGGGTGAATCAGGTTACCGAAGCCTTGTTTAAAAAGTACAGGAGAGTAGAGGATTATGCTGATGCTGAATTATCGGAACTTGAGGAGCTTATTCGGTCAACGGGGTTTTATCGTAATAAGGCGAGGAGTATCAGAGATAGTTGTAAGATGATTGTGGAAAGGTTTGATTCTAAAGTTCCAGATAATATGGATGACCTTCTTGAGCTTCGGGGAGTCGCACGAAAAACGGCTAACATCGTTCTTTCTAACGGCTTCGGCATTGTCGCCGGCATAGCTGTTGACACCCATGTTCGACGGTTGTCCCAGAGGCTTGGTCTTACAGAAAATAAGAATCCAACGAAGATTGAAAGGGATTTGATGAAGCTGATTCCACATGATGAATGGTCTTCTTTTTCTCTTCTCTTGGTTGAGCATGGTAGGTCTGTTTGTAAGGCTAGAAAACCTCTTTGTTCTGAGTGCGTTTTGGGGAAGGGGTGTTGCCCCTTTGCGTCTTCAGCCAGCTAAGTCTTCTCACGGTAAAGTTGTTATGGTCTTTCTGTAAAGACTCTTAGAAAAAACGGTAATGCATCAACTGTTTGGTCAGCTACTCTGACATCACACTCTCTTCGTTGAAAAAATTAGCTCGATAACTCGTTACCATTCTAGTCCGTTTTTTGAGATGTCGGTCCAGCATGTCCTACATATCGGTCTCTTCTCATCTTTATAGTGGATGAAGACAACTATATCCGCGTTTTCACAAGGTCCGTTCCACGGATTTTTACAATGTCTTCCAGATGTATGTCGTTTTAAACGAGAGTTGTTGAGTGAATTCTTTCTTCTCCTCATGTTTAGCCCTTCGCTGTAACTTCATCAAGAACACCAATCAACGTAGTTATGCGGCGCTTAAGAAGGCAGTTGTTGTTAAATCAATCTTGTTGAACTGATGTTCTCCTACGTAGTATAAAGAAAGCACGTCTTTAAAAGGAATCCAGAAAACACTTTCAATAACGTCATTAAGCACTTGGTGAACACATGTATACAACAAGATAAACTGCCATATTTTTAACATAACCGCGTTTAGAACACAATCGGTATTGAATTTGGTCGGTCTTCTTGTAGACGCTTTAGAATCTATTTTCTGAAAAATCTTCACAATAGTATTGTAGGTAAATGTTCAACGATAAACCAGTTGTAAGTAGAAGGAGTTTCAATGTATGTTCAGTGTATGTTTATACTTTCGTTGGGAACGTTTATTGTTCTTTTTTGAAGCTGGGCTCAATTTGAGCATTATTCTAAAAATAAAATACAACTCTTTCAGGGATTTTTGTCAGCTTCTAATTGACGAGAAAAGAAGAAAAACATGAGAGACTTCATGCTCTTTCCTTGGATGTCGTTGTGAAAAGTGGTTCATTCAGAGTCACGGTCGCTTCTCAGGACAAGGAATAAATCTGAAGATGTATTCAGTTACATACTTGAAGCTGATGCTTTACGTTAAACCACTATAAGGACGGCGTTACATAGTGCCTCATCGATCAACAGGGTATGTTACCACCAACTCTTTTTGTCTGAATCGGATAATGGGAGGAGGACTACCCAAGGGGCAGATTACATTGGTGTATGGCACGTCTAATACGGGAAAGACGACCCTTGCCCTTCAATGTGCGGTCTCGGCAAGTAGAGAAAACCAAAAAGTTCTCTATGTTGACTGTGAAAATAGCTTCTCTCCTGAACGCCTGACACAAATCGCGGTTCAAGACTTACAGGATGTTTCATCCCGCATCTTTGTATTCAAACTCCAAAGCTTCCGCGAACAATCCCTCCTCATAGAAGAAGTGGAGCGGTACGTCTCAAAGAACGTAGCTCTGATCGTGGTGGATACCATCACGTCCCTTTATCGCCTCGAACTAAAAAACCCAGAGCTGGTTTTCTCCTCAAATCGTAGTATAAACAGACAACTCGCCTACCTAACACAAACCGCAAAAGCTTTTGACGTCGCTGTCCTTATCACAAGTCAAGTCCACAACATTATTCAGACAGATGCCCCCCCATTAATCGAGCCTGTGGCCACGAGGGTTCTCAAGTTCTGGTCACAAAACATCTTACAGTTTACAGCGAATCCAAAGGCGTCGGTTCGGAGTGTCATCGTGGAAAAACACTCTGAATTATCGCGTGTGGGAGCTTCGTGCCTCATTCTTCTAGATAAGACGGGAATCGTTGACTTGATCTAGCTTTTTTTTAAGAGAGTTTCAAGGACAGAATCATCTCTGTGCCAATAAAGGCAACAACTAATAATGTTAGTCCGATGAGGAGGAACATCTTCGCTTCTCGTGGCCTATAAGTGTAACGTGTGCTCCTGAATGCGAGTAGTCCGCCAGTCAAGCCCATTACGAGGAATAACATAAAAATAAGGCTTTCATTGAAGAATTGGCCACCTAAACCGGGAAAAAAGAAGATTTGATTGGAAGGCTGTTCCATAATGTTGTATATGCCTCCACCAAAAACGAATATTGAAAAAACAATTAAGAGAATCATTATCACTGCGGATGAAGGCTGGAATTGGGAAAGAGCGGGTAATCGTAATCCCTTAATTTTTTTTACAATCTTGGACAAGACTCAACCTCGAACCTGCACAGTGTTTTATCTAAAGATTCAGTCTTTTAAAGTCTTTCCTCTGTGGATAAGTAAATCCTGGCATACTTCCACCGCCCACTTTCCGGTACTCTGATTCCCTGCAACCCGTTTCAAGTACTTGAGCCAGTTGATGTCCAGGGCATGTTTCCATACTTCATATCCTTGAACTAAGTTTTTGTGTGCTCTTTCATGAAAGCGACAGTATCTTTCATCCGTCTGTCTCTCGCAAACAACACAGTTCATCAGTCGCGTTCTCTCCTCTTCGACTTCGTAGAACAGTCAGGGTTCAAACAGAGGTGCCACGGCCGCTTACTTCGTGACTTCACTTGAACTCGCGGCCACCCACATTTACTACAAGGTGTTTTCATAGGTTTGACTGTATGAGGGAGCTGAGGTAGGGGGAAGGAGGCATCACACATGCCTCTTCTGAAATTACTGCATCCAACAAACCGTTTCCCTGTCTTTTTTGAACGCAGAATTATGAGGCTGCCACTCTTGCATACTGGACATGTACCGATCACATCTATCTCTTTACCCACCTCACTCACGGCGTCGCTCAACGCTCTTCCAATCAATTCTTCGTTATCCCTGAAGTCCAGGAGAACATCTTTCAAAACGTTGACCACACGTTCTAAGACCTCCTCCCGCTTGAGTACTCCCTCCTCAATCCTCGCCATTTCTCCTTCCAACTCCTTGGTCAACTCCACGGAAAGAATTTTTGGACAATATGCCTCAAGGGCTTCCACCACCCTGAATCCAAGTTCTGTTGCTTCCATCCGCTCACTTCGCACATATCCCCGTTTATAGAGCTTGTCGATGATTGAAGCGCGGGTTGCTTTTGTTCCGATACCCTCTTCATCCATCATGTTGAGGAGGCTGTTGGGGTTGTATCTTGTCGGAGGCAGCTTGTACCGCTCTTCTAAGTGAACGTTCTTCAATAGAATCTTTTGT
>JAZFSF010000231.1:0-5399 GCA_036446055.1 Bathyarchaeia archaeon
ACTCAGGCATCAGCTACGTGGGCATTAGCATAGACGGGGCTGACTCGGAGACCCACGACGCCATCAGGAACCAACGGGGGAGCTTCGCGAAGGCGATCCAGGCTCTTAAGAACTGCGTTGAGATCGACCTCAAATGCGGGATCAGGATTACCGCCTCCAAGGACAACGTGGCGGAGATTCCGAACTTGCTGGACCTCTGCCTCGAGCTAGGCGTTCCCCGGTTTTGCCTCTATTGGCTGGTGCCCAGCGGGAGAGGCAAGGGGATGTATGATGATAAGCAGCTGAACCGAGAGGAGATCCTAGAGACTTTGGACTTCCTTTTCGAGAAGGCTAAGACCTTGGATCCCAGTCTTATCGAGATACTTACGGTGGACGCGCCTCAGGACGGCATATACCTTCTGAAGAAGATGAAGGAGGAGAATCACCCGGAGTACGAGAACGCTTACAAGCTTCTCAGTTTCACGGGGGACTCTTGCAGCGCCGGGGACAGGGCAGCGAATGTTGACCCCGTGGGCAACATCTACGCGTGTCAATTCGCCCAAAGACCTGAACTCGTGGTGGGGAACGTCCGAAATCGCAAGTTCAGCGAGATTTGGAACAACTCTGATAGCGATATACTAACCAAATTCAGGGCGAAGAAAGAGCAACTCAAGGGTATCTGCGGAGACTGTGTCAACAAGAACATCTGTGGCGGGGGCTGTCGGATCAGAGCACTCAACCAGCACAGAGACATCTGGGCCGAGGACTCTATGTGCCCCTGTGACGTACTGTGTCAACCCCTCTAGCTAGCTTTCGCTTCTTCTGAAAGTGTTTAGGCTCACAGAAAAGGTTTGAAGCTTTTATGATTACAACAAAAGCTTTATAGAAAAACTGTAAAATGAACATCCTAGCTAACTTTGAATGTTTCTAAAATGAGCTCTTTTACAACTCTCTTTCACGAATAAATCTATCACTAAACGCGAATCCTAAAAATAAGAAAATTATTCCTCCAAGTTCGAATTCGAAGAATATATCGGGATTTTGGAAAAAACCCAAAGCTGAACCACCAAGCATTGGCAAGAGGCCACCTAAGACAATTAAAAGATTGTAGGTTCTTTTTCTATCGCGGATATAACTATACACTGCACCACAGATCAATATTGTACCTCCAACAGAATTCTCAATAATAGAAAATATTCTCACAGTGATGGGATATGCATGTGAAGCGTTTCGAAAGCCTTCACCCAATTCGCCGCTGAAACTCTCAAGAAGTATTGATTCATCCAAAGGCGTAGAGAGACTGGTAACGACCAAGCAAACTGAGAGAACAACCATAAATGCTAGAAAATATTTGGCGACGCTTCGTCTCACCAAAAAATACACAACACCTGACCCTAACAGTCCTACAAGAGATGCTGCAAGAATGTAGTATACTTTGAAGATGGTAAGGTTTGCTCCCATTAGGTCAGTGTTCATCAGAAACTCCATTAAGGCAGCAAGTCCATAGAATAACATCCCGATCGTCCATAAGAATTGATGGTTTTTTCGTCTTTGAACATATTGTCGAATTAAAAACACTGTAAAAATGAATGCTATAGCAGCTGTCAACAATGGAAGATAATTCATTGGCCTACACCTTAGTATTTTGTTACGATATGCGTGTCCAATATTTATCTATTGTCAAACTTTCAAGACATATCCTTATTATTTAGAAAGATAAATTTGTAGCTAGCTGAAATAGGTTATAGCCTGTAAAACTAAACCTTTACAAAATACATGTTGCTGATAAAGATGTAACTATAGGCCTTCAGATAAAGGCATAATTATGAGTGACAAAGATTATTGTTCCAAGGAGAATGCTCGTTGGTTGATCAGATAGCGATTGAGATAGAGAACCTCTCAAAGAGATATGGATATAATTACGCTTTAAGAGATGTAACCTTAAACATACTTCAAGGAGAAGTTTTCGTTTTTTTGGGCCCTAATGGATCCGGGAAAACCACATTATTAAAAATCCTCACTACATTGACTTCTCTTACTTCAGGAAACGTTAAAGTATTTGGCTTAGCTCTTAGAGAGAACGGAAGAGAAATCCGTCAAATGATTGGCTATCTATCCCACGAACCCCTTCTTTACAGAGACCTCACAGGGGAGGAAAACATCAATTTTTATTCTAAATTCTACCAGCTTTCATCGCAAGAACGATTTCAAGAGAAGTTAGATAAAGCTTTCAATTTTTTAAGGATTACTCGTTGGCGACATGAACCCATTAAAAATTTATCAAAAGGTCTCAAGAAGAGATTCGATCTTGTAAGAGCCATCATCCACGACCCGAAGATTCTGCTATTAGATGAACCCTTCTCTGGCTTAGATATACTGAGCGTAAACATTCTCAAAGATTTTATCAGAAATGAAAGGGGTAATAAAACGACTATTATTTCAACTCACGACATCGACCTAGCCAAGAGCCTTTGTGATAGAGGAGCAATTTTAGTGGAAGGAAAGATGCGTCAAGTATTAAGGAGCCAAGATATAACCAACACAAGTGTAAAGGAAATCTTTGAAAGAAGCGTTTAAAAAAAGGATTATAAGACTTTTATAACCCTGTATTTCCTTGAAGAATTAGACTTCTCATTTGTTATTTGTTATTTTGCTTACAATAGTGCTTCTCTCAGATGAGTTTAATTGAACTACTTAGCATTTAGGTTCCCTGACATGACGCCATGATATATGTTTTGTCATGGTTACCCGTTTAAACAAATGTAGTAAAGTATATAAAATATTGATAGTATAGTGAATGTAGAAAAATATATAAAATATTATTGTGAGAGATGAATAGTGGCTGTACAAGAGAAGATTAGGAGTGTTTACAAACTAGGTGATTCCACTCTAGTAATGTCGCTTCCTAAAAGTTGGACAGAATCTGTTCAATTAAAGAAAGGAGATAAAATACTTGTACGTATGCTGAAAGACGGAACCTTATCTCTATTCCCTAGCAACATGGACCGGAAGGCCTTACGTGAGGTTGAGATCCCCGTAAACATCGCAAGTGAAGGAGATCTTGAGAGAAACATCATTTCAAAGTATATAGATGGATATTCCCTCATTAAACTAAAAGCATGTGATGGTCTCTTCAAACTTCATCATCATAACGTTATAAGAGGGATTATCAACAAGTTAATCGGTTTAAACATCATTGAATTGACTCCAGAAGAAGTAATCATCCAAAGTCTATTGGATCCATCTGAGTTACCAATAAGAAAAGGATTAGAGAGAACCTATTCTTTGGCTACATCAATGTGTAAGGGAGCCCTAAAAGCATTGATGACTTCTGATGACCTTATGGCTAAAAACATTCTCAGGATGCGTACTGATTTAGATGGGTTCTACTATCTTGTTTTGCGTCAGCTTAGGAGCTCGCTTTTAAGAAGTGATGTTCTTCGACTCTTGAATGTGGAAGCAATAGATTGTTTGGATTATCTTACCGCTATCCAGATAATCATTCGTGTAGCCAAATTTGCAGAACAAATATTAAAAAACATAGTAGCTCTAAATAATTTTCAGCTACCTAACGACATCTTGGTCCTAATAACCTCATTTGGTGAGAAAGCAATTGCCGTTTATGAAAGATCCTTTACTGCCTTCATCAACAATGACCCGTCACACTTATCCGTCAAGTCTACGCAGTCATTAATGTATTCGGAATCGTTGAAACTTAATAAGAAACTAGCTCAGGTCAGGGAGGAAGGAGTTCCGTGCGAAATTATGTGTCACGTTATTCAAATAGTGGACCGCATAGAACGTATATGGGATCAAGGAATCGAACTTGCTGAAACAACAATTTATCGCTCAATACAATAAACGATACTAAAAACCTGCATTAAGGAACAAGTATCGCAAAGCTAATCAAATTAACGTTCGGATATGAGACAACATCCTTGTCAAGAAGATTGATTTCTGATTGTATAGACACAAGCAATAGCTCGAGTAAAAATATTTTCTAGGGGAGGCTTCAGAATTGAGCGGTGGAGTTTTACTTGATTTAATAAACGTGTTTCACATAGCTAGAAAAGACTTGCATTTGGAATTTAGGAGAAAATATGAAGTTTTTTCCATGATTACTTTTGCTTTTATTTCGGTGTTGGTTTCCAGTTTCTCGTTGGGACCTTTCTCCCCGTACGCGAATGAGATTCTACCAGCGTTGATTTGGATAATTTTCTTATTCGCTGGGATGCTTGGTTTTTATACGGCTTTTGCTAGGGAGATGGAGCAGGGCACGATTAACGGGTTGAGGGTACTTCCCACGTCGAGTCAAGTCATATTGCTTGGGAAGATTGTATACGGCTTTATACTCATGAGTGTAATTGAAATTGTTGTCGTTCCTTTGAGCACGATTTTATTCAATTATTCCTTTAATTCTAACCCTCTCTTTGTAGTATTAGTCTTTGCTTTAGGAACGCTGGACTTCGCTATTGTTGGTGCAACAGTCTCTGGAATGACAATGTATACAGAATCAAGAACCATCATGATTCCACTTTTAACGTTCCCCTTAGTACTTCCAGTGCTAATTCCCTGTGTAGCTCTAACAAAAAAGCTGGTTTATGGACTTACGTTCTCCCTGTCTCTACCTGAACTAAGAATCATCATTCTTTCGTTGATTGCCTTACTCGTAACTACAACTATGTTGTTTGATTACATTTTTTCTGATTAACCTATTCAATGTAGAAAAATATCTTTATTACAATTAAACAGGGAAATTGACGTTAAATTGAAAGATAGTTATTGATATTTGGATGGACACTTTGTTAATATTTGATTGGCTTGGAAATTGTCGTCTGGCATCATTCTTCTTGATATTTGGATGGACACTTTGTTAATATTTGATTGGCTTGGAAATTGTCGTCTGACATCAATCTTCCGCTAATCACTACTTCGACTCCTTCAACAAAGTTTTGGGGTGTGGCTCCAGAATAAATCACATTTAATTCGGATATTTCGTCAGTTATTTTAAAAATTATGTCTTGACTTGATGTCTGAATAGACCCGTTCACTACGTCTCCTATCATCTGGATATGCTTGTTCATGAAGGTGTTTTTATCGCTAACTACCTCTGAAACACTATGATACGGGTTTATGAATTGTTGAGCTGAAAAAAGAATTACAGCAATGCTTACTACGATCACGAGTACGCCTATAATTGTTAAGCTTTTCCTTTTTGAAACCATTTGTCAGCCCTTATCTTCCATTGACTTTACAATTTTTTTTAGGGAAGAGAGTTTACGATCGATCCATACAATGTAAATGAATATGGAACACCAAAATACAACGGACACTGCAAGCAAACTTTCCATCGAACTCATCTGAAGTCACCACCCTGATATCGCATTTCTGACAATCCATCTTCCATCTTCATCAAATCA
>JAZFSF010000232.1:0-2294 GCA_036446055.1 Bathyarchaeia archaeon
TATGATCAAACATAGTCACACATCGCTTCTTAGATAATTACATACTTCTTCTATCTCAGTGCTTTTAAAATAGGTGGTGGAGACACACCTTATTCCATAACCGCTCATACAACTCCAGAGGCAACCCATGAAAATGAGTCGTTGCACTTACTTCCTCAAGCAAATCGCTAGCTAGCAACTAATTGATATTATACGCTAATCACACTAACTTGCGATTTTATTTACTCGAATATTTTTCTTCATAAAAATATTCTCTATCAACAACCAAAGATGGCTATTGTCAAGCCTCACTCAATAGAAAATAATTTGATAATAGTATTTTTATTGGTTAAGATGAACTATAGAATTGATTTCTTGTACTTTATTTAGTGGTGAGATGGACTGTCAATTAACACGATTGCGGTAACTGGCGATAATGGATTTTTAGGGCGGCACTGCATCAAGAAAGCCCTTAAAATGGATGTCAATGTTAAAGGCATTGTCCGCCGAAAAGAAGCAGCAGATACAGTGGAGGAGTTGGGAGCTGAGTCCATTATTGTCAAGAATTTTTGTGCGAAAGCGTACCTACGGGCTTTTGATGGTTGTGATGGGATTTTACATTTGATCGGTATTGTTAATGAGCGGTATTCCACTTTTCAAGACATCAATGTCCATGGCACTCGTATCGTCTTAGAGAGTGCACTCAAGAGTCAAGTGTCTAGGTTTGTTACGCCTTCGGGATTGGGAGTAGGTAAATACGGTGAGAGGCCTTGGGCTACTAATGACTATTTTTGGTCGAAGCGGAAGATCGAGATGTTGTGTCAATCAAGTCCTGTCTCCTGTGTGGTCTTTCGACCCTCTTACATTCTGGGTCCTGGAGATGAATTAATACCGAATTTAGTTGAGTCTATCCTTCAAGGAACCGTCCTAGTTGTGGGTACAGGGAGTGCTCCCATGCAACCCATCTTTGTAGAGGATGCGGCTACGGCTTTTATGCGCGCAGTATTGGGTTGGGGAAGACAGTATTCAATCTATGATCTGGTGGGGCCGGAAACGATTACATTTATGGATTTGATTACACGGGTCGCCAAAATCATGGAGGAGGAAGACTTCAACGTCCCCAACTATAGGATTCACAAGGTTCGTGCAAAGGAGGCCCCTGAGGCGTTAGGAGTCTCTAGGGAGGAGGTGGATGTAATGTTGTGCGACGTGTTGGGAGATTTTACGCACTTTACCCGAGATTTTCAAATAGCTCTTACACCTCTCGATAAGGCCATACGCGCTGCAGTCACACACGTCAAAGGAGAGGTAGTTTGACAAGTGTCTACTGCAGTAGTTTTGTTGTCAGGAGGTATGGATTCAGCTACACTCCTTTATTGGGCTTTAAAGGAAAACTATATCGTACATGTTGTTACGTATAATTATCCAAGCCGTCCTTCACAAGAACTAAAAGCTACCCGTATGATAGCCAGATCCGCAGGTGTAGAGTGCGTTGAGGTGGCACTTCCGTTTTTAAAGACCGCTGCAGACATTAAAAAAGAGGATTCAACGGCCTTCAATGGAGTTAAGGTGCCTGAAGGATATGTCCCTACTAGAAATTTAATATTCTACTCCCTAGCGTATTACTACGCTGAGATTTATAGTGCTAATCTTATTATAGGCGGACACGTGAAGACGGATCGAGAAGAGTTCCAGGACGCAGCTCCCACCTTCTTCCAAGAAGTCGAAAGACTTGTAAACAGCGTCAAACAGGGTAAAGAACATAACACTCGATTAATAATGCCTTTCATCGAAAAAGCCAAGTCAGACGTAGTTAAGCTGGCTGCTGAACTAAGAGTTCCCCTGGAACTGACATGGAGTTGCTACTATGATAGAGATGAACATTGTGGAAAATGCGAATCATGCTTAGAGAGAACAGAAGCCTTCAAAAATGCAGGACTAAAAGACCCATTAAACTTAGCTAGCTAATGTCTCTTATTCAATACTCATAATGGATGAGTGAAGCTAGCGAGGCTTCACCTTACTTAATTGTATACATACATAGCTAGCTACTTTACCTCGATTTCTTTTGCTGATTGCCATAGTCCATGGATATTACAAAGCGCTAGAGCGAGAATAGTCCCTGATTTTCCCACCTTTAAAGACGTTGTAACCTCGTGGTGGGTGTAGACTGAACTTGTGTTTGGTCCTTTAGCTGATTCTCCATGAGCGTTAAATTCATATTGCCCGATATGGTAGGGGAATGCTTCGTCTTTTGGCTGGAAAAACAGCGATATCCAGCGAATATGATGTTCTGTCGTGTTGGGATGAGCCAC
>JAZFSF010000233.1:0-2629 GCA_036446055.1 Bathyarchaeia archaeon
CAGGGGGTGGCATTGGGGGTCCACCTCATCGTTGACGATGCTGCTGGTGAGCCAGCGGCCCCCCATCTCCCTGTATTTCTCTGGTACTTTCTGTTCTGTTATTTTCAGATCCGTCATGTCGAGACGGATAATCTTTTTTTCAGACACTGTTTTGTGCCTCATTATATCTAAAGTTCAATGTGTTTTTAAGGCTTCAATGTCACCGAGGGCGAAGCCACGGGAGACACTTCACTCTTCAGGGGCAACAGCGTCAGGCTGGTACGAACCCTACCCCAAGTGGAGATATCTCCCGTCTCCTTTCCCATTTTTTTTCGAAATAGCGCGGCCATAATGTCCCTGATCTGAATATTCAGAGTTCTTTGTCAACTCTGAAGTGAAGAAAAGAGTATGGGGTAGATGCGCGTGCGCAACTTAGCAAACCCTTATTAGGATTTAACTTCCTCAAGTTTAATTGCAATAAAAATGTATCAGCACGCGTCTAAAATGAGACAAACCAAAAGAAAGGGGGTTGATATTGAAGGAAACAAAAAGATTGTCTAAAAATACGCTGATTATAATTATCATAGGCGTGGTAATATTAGCATCTATAGGGATTGGGGCTCTTTATATACAGGAGCAAAAGAAAACTGGACAATATTCCGGTCCCATTGATCAAATTACTGTGGCAGCCTATGCCGGAGAGGCTGGAGCCCTTATATATATTGCTGAAGATCAAGGATACTTTGACAAATATGGATTAAATGTGACAATAAAAAGTTATGAATCTGGTAAAGAATGTGCTGATGTCCTTATAGATGGGGAAGCGGATATTTCCACATCGGCCGGTTTTGTATTTGTCAGCAATAGTTTTAACTATTCAGACATTAGGGTATTGGGAACTATTGCTACCGCAGAAGTTAAGGAATTAATTGCCAGAAAAGATAAAGGAATTACAACAACAGATGATTTGCTAGGTAAAAGGATTGGAGTCACAAGAAAGAGCGGTGCTGAGTTTCAGCTTGGAGTGTTTTTAACACTCAACGGTCTTTCACAACAAGATGTAGAGTTTGTTGATTTAAAACCATCAGAAATGCTAGATGCTATTTCAAATAGTGATGTAGATGCTGTTTTTACCTGGGATCCTAATGTTTATTATATAAAGAAAGAACTAGGTGAAAATGTAGTAAGTTTTCCTGGGGGGGAGAATTTTTACTTTATATTACTTACAAAAGAGAATTGGATAAACAATAACCCTGCAGCAGCTGAACGCTTTATCAAATCGTTATTGGAGGCAGAGAATTATATTAAAGATAATCCTGAAGAAACCAAAAATTTCGCAAAAAATAGGTTTGACTATGATTCGGATTACATAGATTACAGCTGGCCCAAGCAGGAGTTCGCCGTTATTCTTTCACAGGCTATGTTGATCACATTTGACGATCAGGCACGATGGAGAATAGAGCACGAACTGACAGACGCACTAGACATTCCAAACTATCTTGACTATATTTACATGGACGCTTTGGACGAAGTGAAACCTGAAGCCAATACAATAATTCGCTAAGGTGGATATGATTGAAAATAAAAACGAGATTAGAGATCAGCGCCATCTTTTTCATATGTATGGTGATCGCAGTTGGTTTGACTCTTTCTTTCTTCACTCAACAGGTAAATGAGGCATATGAGATGCATAGCGATGTCGATAAAATAGTTGAACGTACGTTTACGCTTAACCTACTAACTGGCGACTTTATGGTGCATCAAGAAGAACGGGTAATCACCCAATGGCTGAATGTACACGATTCTCTATCAAACCACCTAGCCGCACTAGAAATTCAAAACAATGAGGAGCAAATACTTCTAGACGAGATACGTCATACCCACGAAGAGATCGACGAAGTATTTTCCCAGCTAGTGACTATCTATGAGGAGCAAGATAGTAGTGGAGAAGGGTCTGATTTACGAGACATAACGATTGCCCAGCTTTCAGTGGGGTTATCAGATATGGTTTCTAAAGCTTCTCTACTTTCTGAGGCATGTCAAGAAAGGTACATGCGTACGTATCAACAGGCCAGTGTGCTTGTTATTGTCTTTGTGATTGTAATAGCGGCGGGTATTGGCGTTAATTCGTTTTTGATAATTACTACTATCGGGAAGCCGATTGCCGATCTTCACCATGGAGTTGAGATGATTAGGAGTGGCAATCTGAATCATAAAGTAGGAATATTAGCTAAAGACGAAATTGGCCAGCTCTCACGGGATTTCGATGAAATGACGGAAGAGTTGAGGGTACGCTCGGAGGAGCTGAACGAGAGCGAGAAGAAGTTCAGACTATTTTTCGAGAACGCGCCAGAGTACTGCTACATGATCTCACCCGAAGGCAACATCATAGACATAAACAACACAGCACTTGCAGCCCTCGAATATACCAAAGAAGAAATGATAGGCAAACCCGCACTAACCACAATATACGCGCCATCCTCCAGGAAGAAAGCCAAGAGACTACTAGCCGAATGGAGAAAAACGGGGGAAATAACAAACCAAGAACTCACAATCGTCTCTAAAAAAGGGGAGGAGCGACAAGTCCTGCTCAGCGTCCAATCTGTTAGAGACTCAGAAGGCGAGATAATCCATTCAATCTCCGTGCAGA
>JAZFSF010000234.1:0-6120 GCA_036446055.1 Bathyarchaeia archaeon
ACTACGCGCGACAGGGTCACAACGTAATCGTTGTAACACCCACAGCTTCTGGTAAAACCCTGGCATTCAATATCCCGGTGTTTGAAGCATTGATCAAGGATAAGAAAGCGACCGCCCTGTACCTTTATCCCACAAAAGCACTCACCAACGATCAACTTCAAGTCTTAAAAAGAATGGAGAGCGAAATGGAGGTAACAATCACTCCAAATATAGATGATGGCGATACGCCCGCCAATAAACGCCCAAGGATACGAAGTAGCTCAAGGATTATTCTGAGCAACCCTTATGGGATTCACCAATACCTCCCTTGGCACCAAAAATGGAAAGGCTTCTTTCAACATCTGAAATTTATTGTCATCGATGAAACACACGTGTATCGAGGGGTCTTTGGCTCAAACGTAGCCATGTTGATACGACGACTCTTACGAATCTGTAAGCGATATGGAGCGACTCCTCAATTTATTCTATCTTCTGCGACAATCGCGAATCCGAAGGAGCTCTCAACAAAATTAACGGGATTAGACTTCGATGTGGTCGCGAATGATGGAGCAGTTAGAGGAAAAAAATACTTTGTGTTTTGGAACCCACCTTTCATCGATGAAGCCAGGACAATCCGTCGATCGACTCACCAGGAAACGAAAGACCTCTTTGTATCAAGTGTGACCAATAAATTCCAAACTCTATGTTTTACTGTCTCTCGACAAATGGCTGAACTCATCACCAGATGGTCTAGAGAAACGCTACGAAACGATACACCATATTTGGCTCAGGCTATAACGGCATATCGAGCAGGATATCTGCCCAAGGAACGTCGAGAAATTGAGAGCAGATTACGGACGAAGAATTTGTTAGGCGTCGTGTCGACTAACGCCTTAGAGCTTGGAATAGATATCGGATCGCTGGACTCTGTGATCATCTCGGGGTATCCAGGAACCGTGATTTCAACGTGGCAGCAAGCTGGAAGAGCAGGGAGGACGACTTCAGACTCTTTGGTGACGCTTGTAGCTTTTCAAAACCCGTTAGATCAATACTTCATGAAACATCCACAAAACTTCTTTGGCAGGTCTCAAGAACACGCTATTATCGATATAGAAAATCCTTACATTGTCCTCGGACATGTCATGTGTGCTGCTGCCGAGTTACCGATTACACTTGAAGATGAACTCTATTTCTCCCCCCTTTTTGAGGACAGTTTAGCCAGCTTAGAATCAGAGAAATTGGTTCGAAAAACTCCACGTGGTTGGGTATATTCGGGAATATCAAGGTCAGTTGAAGTTGTGAGTTTGAATAATATCTCAGATAAACTTGTAACAATCATGTACAATGAAAAACTATTAGAAACTATGGATTTGTCAAAAGCATATAACGAAGCACATGAAGGTGCAGTACTACTTCATCAAGGCGAAACTTACCTTGTTGAAGAATTCGATCTGAAGAATCTCAACGCTTCTGTTAAGAAGAAAGATGTTGATTACTATACTGAACCTAGAAAATCTGTTGAGATAATGATACAGAAACAGTTTCAAGATAAACACGTTGGGATACCCGTCCATATTGGTGAGGTTCAAGTCACCGAATTCTATCATCACTACGTGCTCAAGACTTATGATGAGGTTATCGGCAACCGACCACTAGATTTACCGCCTTTAGACTTTACGACCGTTGGGATGTGGTTCACAATTCCACAAGACCTTAAAGAAGAGATTATTCGTCGAGACTTAGATTTTAAGGGAGGAATTCACGCCATCGAACATGCAATGGTTGCGTTGGCACCTTTATACGCGATGTGTGATCGATGGGATATTGGTGGCGTTTCAACCTCAATGCATTATGACACGGGACTATCCACGATCTTCATTTATGATGGCTTTGAAGGGGGAATAGGGATTTCCGAAAAACTCTATGAGTTAGTTGAGAACTTGTTTGAGGCAACTCTCCAGTTACTAACAAACTGTGAATGTCAAGAGGGCTGTCCATCGTGTATTCAATCACCAAAATGCGGAAATGGTAATGTTCCTCTAGATAAAAAGGCGGCATTACTTATCTTATCTCGCATCCAAAGCCTAAAGCGTCCACTCGCGTTTACTGATATCTCCGATTCCTCTGAGGATGAGGCCATACCGCATAATGTTGATGTGTTGAATAAGACTTGACTATAAATTGGTTTTACAGTCAATGATATACAGATTCCAATGGATTGAATTTGCATTTAGCCTTTTGCATATTTATTTGAACATGAATCTCCTTCGGACTGCCACTCCTTTAACCTGAACTTCTACGGTGTGCACTCTCCCGAAGTTTGCTACCTAGTTTTTGCTAGCTGTAATATGGATTTTATTATAGTGCGGAGCATATTACGATTGATCACTGTAGATGATAGCGTTTGATAAGTGAATACTTGCTTTATCCGTGGGATTCAGCACTTTAAAGTGAACAGTATGTTTTCCTATGGGCAGTTGATATTTCCAAAACGGGATAAACTTCCGCTTAATATAATTCGTCGGTAACTTTGTTGTTAGAGCTAGAACCCGATCAATATACATTTCTACCTCAAAAGTATAATCGGTCTTACTGCTACCTTTAGTATTCCCTTCTGCTGTACCGCTTACTGCAAATCCTATTCCTTCAAACTCGAAGGAAGCCTTGTCAATTAACTCAATATTTAATTCTTTTTTCTCAATAGGATGATGTCCCTCAAATCCAACTTCAAGTCGAACCGGTCTTGGCTTTTGTACTTTAATCACTACCTTTTCTCCATCTACCATACCACCATTTTTCTTAATCACTTCCAGTGCTTGCCGATAAGACATATCATAGGCGCGGTTTAGGGAAATAGTGGTATATTTGAAATCAATAGGTTCTACTTCGGCAAGTCCCTGTTTCCAATGATCAGGAATATTACTGTACCCGAGCATTGTCCCTAGGATTCCTCCGGCATTCGCAGGATTACAGTCGGAATCATCACCGCAGCGCGTACTTATGTCGGTTGTTTTGCCAAAATCCTTTTCTCCATACAATAATCCGACCAGAATCCATGCAGAATTGATTTTAGCATCGATATTAAATTCATTAAAAACACCATGTGGACAACCGATATCGTTGTCCCACTTATCATGTATTTTTTGCCAGGTTATTTTCCAATCATCTGGATGTTCTTTATGCCATTTAATGACATCCTGCATACATTGTGCGTACTGGCTTTCCGCCGGAATAACCTTTAATGCTTCTTCCACTACATTTTGGATATCATCTGAAATAAAAGCCAGAGCATACATGGCTGCCACATAGACTCCGCCATACCAACCATCTCCGTAGTTCATGATATGACCTATTTTATCGCTTATCTCTGCTGATGTATTGACCATACCTGGGCTCATAAGTCCAGCAAAATCTGCCTCAATCTGAAAATCGATGTCCTCGGCGCAGGGATTATTGAGCCAATGCCCGGAGTCCGGGGGCATTATCCCGTTCAAAATATTGTATCGGGCACACTGGTTTGCATGCCAAAGCATATAATCTGCATAGGCAAATGCCTTCGCAAAAGAACTTGCTGGGGCATCCAACCCTTCCTTTTCAAATACTTCGACGAATGTTAAGTCCATGTAGATATCGTCGTACAATCCTGGTCTACCGTCGTATGTCTCTTTCAAGTATCCATCATACCATGGAATTTCATGGTCATCAGGGATCATCTTACTTCTGAAACGAAATTCTGTTGGTCCACCATATGTACACGAAATTGTTTGACCTGCCCAGCCTCCTTTAATTTTGTCTTGCAATACATCTAGCGGTATTTCTTTCATTGTAAGGTTAGTACAACTCTCACGCATGGGTAATTCACTCATAATATTTCATCTTGAATGAAAAATAGAACGTTCTGGGATTTAAAACTTCAAACAGGAAAAAATATCAGGATAGGACTTTAAGACCGGCTTTACCATACATACCCTTAATCTCTCAGACTGTAATCTATATATTATAGCTAAGAGTGATTTGGGCAGTCTATCTATGCATTTGCGTTGATGTAATCTGTTAAGGACTGCTAGCTAGCTTTATATTATATTTTATTCCTTCATCACAAATAGCAAGCCGATACACCTACCTAAATGGCGGAGTAAATGCAGAAAGAAAAATGTAAAAAAGGCATCAAAGAAAATCCCATTGCATATATCTGCCCAAACGCTATATTCTGCATGAAGATTTATATGCTCAATAGCTGTTTGTTGTTTTTGATGTTTTCTAGACAAGTCAGCGCTAGTATCGAGGGGAGTATTGTCCTTTGAAAGATAGACTTTTGGGTAGAACGGGCCTTAAAATTAAAACTTTAGGCTTTGGCGGTATACCCATTCAGCGGGTTTCCGAGATGGAAGCCCTCCAAGTCGTCCGTCGCAGCTACAAACTGGGCATCAACTACTTTGATACTGCAAGGAATTACACAGTGAGTGAGAAAAGAATAGGCCAAGCCCTTGAAGACGTTAGAGAAGAGGTGTTTCTGGCAACCAAGTCATCCCGCAGGAGCAAAGAAGGAGTACTTGAGGAGCTTGAGATTAGCCTAAAAAACCTCAGAACGGACTGGATCGACGTCTACCAGCTACACAACGTGTCTTCGAGGGATGCTTGGGAGCAGGTGAAAGCACCGAATGGTGCATTAGAAGCCTTATACGAAGCGAGCGATATGGGAAAGATACAGCACGCAGGTATCACAAGCCACGATCCGTCTCTCCTCACCGAGATTGTGAAAGAGGACATCTTCGAAACCATAATGATTCCCTTCAACTACCTCACTAGCATACCTGCTGAAGAGCTACTTCCCTTATGCCATGAGATGAACGTGGGCACAGTGATAATGAAGCCCTTTGGCGGAGGTGCCTTTACCAACGCTAACATAGCGCTAAAGTTCTTGTTGGGAGATAAGAACGTTGATGTGGTGATACCAGGCATGATGAGTATAGCTGAGGTGGAGGAAAACATCGCCATCGCCTCAGGCACCTACACCCTGACCAACGCAGAATTAGGCCTAATAGAGAAAGACAGAGTGGAGCTCGGAGACCAATTCTGTCGCGGCTGTGACTATTGTCAACCCTGCCCCCAAGAGATACCCATCTCCATGTTGTTACGCTGGGAGGTACTCGAGAAACGGATGGGTTGGTCGCCTAGATTTGAAAACCGATTTCGAGAAGGCACTGCGAAGGCTTCCACATGCATTGATTGCGGAGAATGCGAATCAAGGTGCCCCTACCGCCTTCCGATCAGAGAACTAGTATCAATCAAGACGGTATCCTTAAAGGAAAAACACCTCAAATAGTTAGCTGAAATCCATTTCCGTTTAAGCTAATATAACATACCTCTTTATCTGCAGCTGCCCTCTTTTGTCAAGACTTTAATGCTGACTCACGTAGAGAAAAAGAGGCTACTCGGTTAATTAATCAACCGCCTTTAACCTTCCCATCATATCTATCTTATCTATCCTATCATCATTACTTTACTGTAATACCACTGTTCTTGTTTTGGATTCAACTCATGTACCCTTTTCCTTCGCAGTTCACCTTCACAATTCGTTCAGGTTGAGAAACCATGCAAACAGGTAACAGGGGGTTAGCTTCAGTTTCAGTTCCTGACTACCGTGACCTGAAAAGTTGTTACTGTTTTCTTCAAAGTCATTTCGTTTTCAGGGTTCAGTTCCTCACCGTAAGTTCCCGAAAGACAGTACTTGCTAGCGACGGTATTTGAAACGCAGGTGGTGGTGGATTAAACTTTAGTCTTAATTATGTATACGTTATCGAATCCGATGGCTGACTTTTGAAGGTGTTGAACAAATATTTTAAAGCTTGACTTTTTGAAAAGGAACATCACAATAGAAAACTGATTCTCGAAAATTTGTGGATAACCGATATAATTGGTTAGGAAGCCATAACTTATTAACGAGTTAAGTAAGGGTTGTTGTGTAGAGTCTGTCAACAAAATATTTGGTATGAATCATGTATTATCTATCTGTGAAAGAAATCGACGGTGTATGGTTCTCAATAGTCTTGGAGGATGAGAAAATCATAGCTTGTGGCTTCTCATGTAAGGATAGAAAAGACGTTACAGTAAACACATTAGAGAACCTTTCAGTAAACG
>JAZFSF010000235.1:0-2693 GCA_036446055.1 Bathyarchaeia archaeon
TATGCAATGGGCACTCTACTCGCTACCAGTTTCTTGGTTTTGATTCCCCAAGCATTAGAACAACTTTCTCCCCTACCAGTGTTATCAACGGTATTACTGGGTATTCTCCTTTTTTTCTTTCTTGAGAAAATAATAGTGTGGCGACATTGCCACGACCCTGAATGCGACGTACATGGTGCTTCTGGTACCATGCTCCTTATAGGAGATGGATTCCATAACCTCACCGATGGAATTATAATCGCTGCAAGCTTTTTATCATCTATACCCCTTGGAGTCGTTACCAGTCTTTCCGTAATTGTCCACGAAATTCCTCAAGAAGTAGGCGATTTTGCGATACTGCTTCACAGTGGATACTCGCGACGAAGGGCTTTTTTATTGAACGTTGTATCAAGCCTAAGCAGCATTCCAGGGGCAATATTATCCTATTATGCACTGGGGGTTATGCATAGTGCCATCCCCTACATTATGTCGATTTCAGCAGCGAGTTTTCTTTACATTGCCCTAGCAAACTTGTCGCCAGAACTTCATCGTAAGGTAGGCGTTAAGCATGCGATCACTCAATTTCTGTTAATGATTGCTGGGGTAGGAACAATTATTCTACTCCTCCAACTAAACCACTAATTAATAAAAAGATGAACGTATACAGGAAACGAAACATTAGGCTTATAGGATAAGTTTGGGAGCCAAAAAGGGCAAAATAGAAGTTCATGCGAAAGTTAAAAGGACTAGTGACGAGTACAAATACGTAGTGAAGGACTTGGAGGTTTAGAGGTTGATATATAATGACTGAAATTGGCGTTGACTATGAGGAGCTTGGGCTGAAAATAGGACTTGAAAATTACGCCCGTGTACGAGTGTAATCGAGTAAATCCATCAGCAATTGGCTACCTCTCAAAAGCTTTTCTGTGCTTGTAACGCCGAGCTTTCAACTTTAGACCCTGAAATAACATTTTTCAGGCGACTTAGACCTGCTCAGAGCGAATTAGGAGAAGTAGACCCCGCAGCCGCTTTCGAGTTCCAGAAGGGGAGAGGATTTCTGTATGAAGCTAACCCTAAAACCACATGTCTAGTAGAGATGGATGAAGAGCCACCTCACCGTTTGAACGAAGAAGCGGTTGACATTTGTTTAACGGCTGCTTTGATGGTTGACGCTACTCCCGTTGACGAGATTCACGTGATGCGAAAGATCGTGATTGATGGCTCAAACACGACAGGTTTTCAACGGACATGCATCATCGCGTTAGGCGGTGAAATCGAGGTTGACAGCATACAAGTCCAACTTCAAACCATGTGTTTAGAGGAAGATGCTGCGAGAAAGACGGGAGCGGACGAATTCACCACCATGTACCAGCTTGACCGATTATGCATTCCCCTCATCGAAATCGCCACGGCCCCCGTGATTTACACCCCTAAAGACGCTGAGAAGGTTGCTTTGGCTCTTGGAAGAATTCTTAGGGACTCAAAAAGAGTGAAACGGGGGCTGGGAACGATTAGACAAGATTTAAACGTTTCCATTAAAGACGGAGGGTTAACAGAGATCAAGGGTGTCCAAGACCTCGGACTTGTTTCAACTGTTGTGGCGTTTGAGGTACAAAGGCAAGTGGCTTTATTAAAGATACGAAACGAGTTGGTGAAGCGCGGGGTAAAACGGGAGAATTTATCGAATGATTTCATTGACGTAACGAACATCTTTTCAAGAACACGATGTAAAGTTATAGAACAGGCTATTCAAAAGGGGCAAAAGGTGCTGGCCATCACCCTTCCAAAGTTTCGTGGACTTTTAGGATATGAGTTAATTCCTGGACTGAGGTTAGGAACGGAATTAGCGGATTACGCAAAGTTTTGGGGACATGTTGGTGGTATCTTCCATACTGATGAGTTGCCTGCTTACGAAATATCGTTGGAAGAGCTTGATAAGTTGAAGCAGACTCTTCACATAGGAGAAGACGATGCTGTCGTGTTTTTAGCAGCTGAAGAGGAAAACGCCCTCGACGCCTTACGCGCTGTTGTGGAGCGGGCTAAACAGGCCGTAGATGGTATCCCAAACGAGACAAGAGGCGCCACCCCAGACGGAGTCACACACTACTCTCGACCTCGTCCCGGCGCTGCACGAATGTATCCAGAAACCGACGTGCCTCCCCTTCCCATATCCAGCGAGTATTTAACTGTATTAAGAGGAAAACTTCCCGAGTCACGAGCTGTAAAGCTGTATCGATTGATTAGACAGTATGATCTGAACGATAAATTGGCCACTCAACTCGTTGATTCAGATTATGATGTAGTCTTTGAGAGAATCACCAATAACACCAGCTTAGCAACTTCTTTCCTAGCGGCTACCTTAACCGAGACCTTGAAGAGTTTGAGACGAGAAGGCTTCGATGTAGAACCCTTTTCCGAGGATATGCTTGTAGAATTGTTCAAGAGTGTCGATGATGGGCTGATAGCAAAAGAAGCTATACCCGAAGTTTTAAAATGGCTTGGAAATCATGAGAAAACAGAAATGCGTGACGCTTTTGAAGCTTTAGGTTTACAAATGATCTCCACTACTGAAGTGGAAACGTTTGTTGACCAAATTGTACAAGAAAATGAAGAACTAATTCGTCAACGCGGATTCTCGGCTTTAAGTCCTTTGATGGGCGTCATCATGAAGAAGTATCGAGGAAAAGTGGATGCCAAGAAGGCCAGTCAAATAC
>JAZFSF010000236.1:0-6192 GCA_036446055.1 Bathyarchaeia archaeon
GAGGTTACATCCGCTAAATGATTCCAATATGTATCACCTGACTGATTGTTCGCATACCTCTGGCTCCAAATTACGTTCGCTCCATCAATTTTCACTTCGCCGTCCGCTATCGGGGCGACATTATAGATTGTTGCAGCAACCAGATACGCGTTTCTAACCGTTACACCAGCTAGTTTCTCGACTTGTATGATTCCACCTGTAGGATTAGTACTGCCTAAACCGTCCAGGGATAGACTGATTAAACCTCTTTCGGTGGCCACGGGGGATATTTCTGCATGCACTAATGATAAGGGAATACAAACAAGGAAAAACAGAAGCATCAAACACGTGAATACCTTTAAAAAGCGTGTATACGCGTTATCCACTCGAATCACCTTATAACGATGTTATCTCGATAGAAAGATTATTTAACGATTTCTAGTTTTTAGCTAGCTAATTTTTATATAGGGTATTCTTACTTCATCTCGTGATTTGTTTTGAGGAGCTATGTAGAGGCATCAAAGTTTCCAATAGTTGAAATAGCTGGTACAAAGATACCTCGCATTATTTTGGGACAACACACCTACGATGGAACTACCTACACGAGATCGTATAGGGATCAAGAGTATAGAAAGAGATGGAATGGACCTCAAAGTATGGTCGAGATGATGAAGCCGATAATCCAACGCTTCGGCTTAACGGCTTCCAGGGAAGTCCCAACAGATAATGAGTTAAGTAGATGGCATCAGGACGCTCTTAGAATGACGATGGAGGAGCTTAATGTGGAGATAGCCCTTATTTTGGGAACAGCTCTCCCAACAAGTCGTCGACCTCAAACAGCCGAATACTTGTACAGACTCAGTTACGAGCTCGCGGGAGAAGAGTTCTCGAAGACTTGGAGAAACGACCCCATTACTCTTTATCGGTTAGAGCGAAGAAAAGGAAGCGAAGAAGACCTCGATAGATTCGCTAGGAAAGGGATGAAAACTCCATTGACACCTCCTACGGAGTGGAGCAGTATAGAAGTCGACTACGAGAAACTCGATGCCATGCTGGATCGGTACAAAGATTTCAACGTCCCAATCTTCGCTTCCAACGCAGCCTTTGAATTCCTCATCTTAGCTAAAAGATATGATGAACTTCAAAGAGTAGTGAAACACGTAAAGGAGAGATTTGGAGTCTTCCTACTCGGCACTCATTACGCGGGAATCATAATCCCTCTAGTGGAAGAAGCAGGCATTGACGTTGATGGATACTTAACACCAATCAATGCTGATGGAATCCACATGTTTCCGACTCAAAAACACGCGATTGAAGCGATCTGTAACACAGGAAAACCAGTGATCGCCATAAAACCATTGGGTGGAGGAAGAGTACAACCTAAAAAGGCGTTCCGATACCTGTTTCACAAGCTAAACATCCAAGCAACCATGGTCGGCATAGGGAACATGGAAGAAGCTGAAGAGACCTTCGCCTCTGCGGTCGAAGCATTAAAAACCTAATCGCATTAACTTAGCTACCTGACTGAGGGGTAAAAAATCGTTTCTATAAATCAGTTAGCTAGCTTTAGACGAGTATAGCTAGAATACTAAATTGTCGAATGCATCTAAGAATTGGGGATCATAATCCTCATCGACGTGATTCTGATTCCAAAGACCTGAGTGTCGTACCCGTTCACTTGGTGAATGTAGTCCAAGCCAATTAGGTGTCGGTGGGTCGATGATTTCATGTTTGTTGAAGTTGCTTAGCAGGGCAAGGTATTTCGTTCAATTACGGCACGAATGCTGTTTGGGCTTGCTTTGACCTTCTGCATGTATCCAAAGAAAGGGTAGGTGTATGATGTAGTTGCTTGCTTTGACTTCAATATAGTGTTCAGCTTTCCGGACACATTCTTTCACTGATTGTTGACATCCCAATTATCACATTTCAGATGCTCTCTTTGGATGATGGCTGAGCCAACGAGCTTACGAAATACCGATGCTCGATGATTACCGCCCCCACGATATTTGTCGGAAAGCGTGCCCCGATGCGTCCTCAGCCTATCCCAGAGACGTGTTTTCGAGTTTTGTGAAACAGCGTGTGTCCCCACTCTAACAACACGCGATTCACCGGTTTTTCTGGTTTCGCCTCGTTCAAAGAAGAAATACACCCCTTGCTTAGGTCAATCCATTGCGCCTATAGAGTTAACAAGACATCTCGTACCATCAACTCTCTTTTCGAGATGCATCATAATCTCATAAAAACGATCGGTGTCCCTCATTCTACTCATTGTACTGCCTTCTTGTTCAGGGATTAATAACACTTGCTAGAAGTTATAAACAGCCTCTATTTAACGTAAGAATGGTAAAACGCTAAAAGTTACGTTAAATACAACATCTAGCTAGATTGACCATTTTCCGTATTCGGTGGCTCCGTTTTCCGTACTTGAAGCAAAAAAACATGAATTCGGATAATTTAGGCATATACTTCTTTCTAGCTAGTTAGCTTATTTGTTAGGAATGATTAAGCCTTTTGACATTAACGGCTCTAGCGTAGCGTGTTCGCGCCTTGTAGCTGTCACTGACTTCGAACTCAACTGTGTCGCCGACTTCAGGATTGGAAAATCCCTTAAGGTCGCTCGTGTGAACGATTACATCATTCTCCTGTCCCTCAACCTCGATGAAGCCAAATCCTCGATAATTAAACCAACTGGCCATTTTACCTTTCATTATATTTTACCCCTTAATTACCCTTTTATCCAGAAAACTTATGAATCACCTACGAAAAAGCACGAAGTGTTCGTAAAAACAGATCTATGAAAATTTACATACGCGACAAACCGAACTTAACTCACAGTTTACCTTACGTTTTCCACTCAACCAATTAATAAAGATGAACATTTTTAAAGGCTCCTAGCTAGCTACTAACCGTTTCTTACCATGTAACCATGCTTCAAGTTTTAACGTCATTGTGAATGTTGAGTCTATTCTCCTCGTTGAAGATGTTTTATGACGGTCATTGTGCTTTTTCGTTTCAGCCTCAATTGAGGTTGTCCTGCGAATCGAGAGACGTAACAATTCATTAGTTCCACTTCATCTCCAACACGAACCTTATTTCCCATCTTATTCCATAAGCTGAGCCTTATTGATCCTGTTTCGTCTGCAATCATCACATTGGTGACGTAGGATTCTGAGCCCCATCGCGTGATAACTGGTTTTATCGGGGGGACTTCGATGATTTTTGCCGTTACATCAATGCCCTTCATTCCAAACCGAAGGTTTTCGATCTGCTGTTTTTTCTGGTATCGCTCCTGTTCGAGGGGTTGAGGGGTTGGCATATCTTGGATGTACTTTTTTAATACTTCTGGGTTTCTTACGTTCTCCAGATTGACAGGGAACTGCCAGATGACCTTCTCGCCTTTAGTGATGAGAAATGTAGCTGAATCGCGCGTTATTCCTCGACGAGAAATCGTTAATTGTCCACATTGAGAGGTCGTGTTCTCCCAGGCTTCCACAAAGGCATCGACTAATTGCTTTGGATCCACGTCGTGCTTACGTGCTATTTTAACAATGGACTCAAGATGAGCATAATACGCATTGGAGTAACCCTTAGGTCGACCTCTTTGCTCCCTTTTCTTCCAGATGCTTGATGTCACGGATTTCTAACCTACCTTAACGTTAATTTAATTTCTTAGCTAGCTATTTTTAAATTAAGTTGATACGAGCTCACTCTAAAATAATAGGAATAATATTAATCGTATTTGGTCATATCCTACGTTTCTTTCGAGTGTTTTTATCCTTGCAAATGCTAAATCTTGTTGGACACTTCTTGCAATTCTTTTGGCCAGTTCTTAATACACACATGTGAGTCTTACCACCTCATTTTAACGTCAAGTGTTATTCAGGCTAACACTGGGAGAGTATTGTCTTGTTAGTTAGCTAGTTGCGTTTTGTAAAGTCTTGTAATACTTCAAAGAAAAGCTAGCAAGCTAACTTATTTGAGAGTAAAAATATTCTATATCCAAAAGGTCAAAACCAAAAGTATAAAGAAATTTTATTGCTTGTATATTGTGTACAGCTCTTATAAACCAAACGACAGCGCGCGCTATCCATAAGCAGCTATCATTATGGATATGGTTTGTACATCAATAAATAATATCACCTAGACGGGAATAGTGGGCTACAGCATTTAAAAGTACACACAATATGTCTGCTCTAGCTAGATATGATATAGATGCGCTCGCTGAACAGATATTTAAAGAGAGCATCGTGGTCATAAACCAAGAAGAGGCAGGATTTCGCGTACTGCCCACCGTCAAGGTCGATTGCCCAAAATACGATGGAAATAGAGCCAACTACAGGACGATTTATGCTAGTGACGATGAGGAGACGATGATCGAGGTATAGGTCTTCAGGTGTATGCGTTGTGGGCACTCATGACGTGAGAAGTGATAGAGAGAGTGCTAGCTTTTCAGGCGTGGACTAAGAAATAATCAAAAGCCGCTAGCCATCGATCTTTATATCTTATTATTTTTGTGATACTTTTTATTTTCTCTTTTAGCTCTTTCAAATCAAATGTAAGATGTTGTAAATCCCACTGGTAAATTATTCTCTTATTGAAAAAATCAACTATATTATCATGATTAACTATAATTTTGTAGAATTTCTCAGATGTCAATTTATTAAGGGGATATCTTTTAACTGAGATTTTTTTATCATCCAATTCATGGAATACACTATTAAGCGCGTCTCGAATTTTTTTCTCTGTAAATTTTTCATATTCGTATCTTTCTTTAATATACAGAATAATTTGCTCATACATGATTTCTTGTCCTTGTAAAAGAGAGTCTAAAAATAATGCACGAATTATAGATTTTAACGTCCCTCTACCCATATCATGTAGGGCCCACCAATCGTTCAGATAACCACATTCGGGGCATTTAAAAACCATAAATTCATGTGGATATGAATTGAGTTTACATTTCTCACTCATTTTCTCATTACAATTAATACAAAAATATTCTGTCATATAGAAATCTCCTATTTTATTTAACTAACGCGCGCTTCGCTAGCTAGTTAAACCTTATTTTATTATGTTGTGTTTATCTATATGATTTAAAGACGATTCAAAATAGTTAGTTATAAAATTCTTAACAAAAAAGTGAGATGTTAATTCATGTACGAACTTGAGTTGATTCAATCGGCAGAAAAACTGGCAAGAGAAGTGATTTTTGTCAAAAAAGAGCATAAAGTACTGGTCGTGACTGACTATGAAAAACTAAAGGTGGGAAACGCCTTTGCCCTGACGTGTCGGGGTTTGGGTGCCGAAACTGTCATTGCCATAATGCCTCTGACGGGAGAGCATGGGAATGAACCTCCGGCGACTATTGCGGCAGCCATGAAAGCTGCGGATATAGTTTTTGCTCCCACAACCCATGCCATCACGCATACCCGAGCCCGGTTAGAAGCCTTTGCGGCTGGCGCTAAGGTGGTGATTCTCAGAGGCGTCACCGAAGACATGCTGATCAAAGGGGCCATGACCGTCGATTTCCCTGAGCTAAAGAAACGAACACAAGCAATCGCTCAAGTGCTGACTGGTGCAAGTAAAATCAGGGTAAATTCGGACTCCGGAACGGATGTCAATTTCAGCGTGGTCGGTCGCAACGCCTTTTCATTGGACGGTTATTTTCACAACGATTATGGTTTTGCCACGCTTCCTCCAGGAGAAGCCCCGATTTGTCCAGTCGAAGGGACAACAAATGGAACCATTGTGTTTGACTATTCCATGGACGGAATTGGAAAACTCAATCAACCTTTAAAGCTTGAAGTCGAAAAAGGTGAGGTTGTTTCAGTCTCTGGCGAGATTGAAGATGTTCAATTTCTTGAGCAAATTTTCGCCAGAGATGCTACGGCTCGCAATATCGCGGAATTTGCAATCGGAACCAATCCAAATGCACGCCTGATCGGCAATCTAGCGGAAGACAAAAAACTTGCTGGAACAGTTCATTTTGCAATTGGAGATAATGAATCTCTCGGTGGAATTGTCCGCAGCAGTATTCATCTTGATGGCTTGATGCTCAAACCGACTGTCTTGGCAGACCAGCAACCGCTGGTGCAAAAAGGTAAGCTTGTTTTATAATTTATAAGATAAGCTTTCAAATTCAAAGAAACTCGGAGCCCTGAAGTAAACCGACTTAACAGAACGGTATACTCGATGGTATGTCAGCTAGCTAGC
>JAZFSF010000237.1:0-12840 GCA_036446055.1 Bathyarchaeia archaeon
ATACATTTATGAACTTTACATGGCGGGCGGGTATGTTTGGACGTTTTCAGCAGAACGTGGAAGTAATGGATTTGTTATGCTAGGTCACAAAGGAGTCGACTTCAACGATTTTGTGATCAGTGATGATAAGATAGGTGTCATTGAGGTCTGTTTTTCTGGGATTAGAAGTTTGAATCGTATTCAAGTCTCAGAGAGAATGGTGTTTGAATTATCTTGGGTAAATAGTTAAAAAAAGAACAAATAAAAAGGGTGGAGGGGATATTTGGTTGTTGGGTTGTGATTGATTAGCTTAATCGACCAACTTTTTCAATCAGTTCGACCATTCTGCATGAGAAGCCCCATTCGTTGTCATACCACGCAAGTACTTTAACGAGGTCGCCGGCTACTACCATGGTGGAGCGTCCATCTACAATTGCGGAGTGTGGGTCGCCTAGGAAGTCTCGGGATACGAGGGGTAACTCTGTGTAGTCAAGAATGCCTTTTAGCCTTCCTTGTGCTTCAGCTTTGAAGGCGTTGTTGATCTCTTCTGGTGTCGTTTTCTTATTCAGATGAGCCACTAAGTCAACGATTGACACGGTTGGTGTTGGAACTCGCAGGGATAAGCCATTCATTTTTCCTTTTAATTCGGGTAGGATGACTGTGGTTGCTACTGCTGCTCCTGTGGAAGTTGGAATGATGTTGAGTGCAGCTGCCCTGGCTCGCTCTAATCGAGGGTGTACTAAGTCGAGGAGGCGTTGATCATTTGTGTAGGAGTGGACGGTTGTCATTAATGCAGCCCTCATCCCAAAAGACTTGTTCAGGACATCAGCTACGGGGGCTACACAGTTGGTTGTACAGGAGGCATTAGAAATCAAATGGTGTTTATCGGGGTCGTAGAGATGGTCGTTCACTCCGAGAATTACAGTGATGTCGGGGTCTGAAGAGGGGGCAGAAATCAACACCTTCTTAGCTCCTGCTTGAATATGCTTTGAGGCCTGGTCTCTGGATCGGAATCTACCTGTGGATTCGACGACGAGAGTTACATCCAAGTCCTTCCAAGGTAATTGAGCGGGGTCGCGTTGAGAGCAAACCTTCAATTCCTTCCCGTTGACGATGATAGAGTTTTCTTGAGCTTCTACTTCAGCATTAAATCTTCCAAAATTTGAATCGTACTTCAAGAGATGTGCCAACGACTTGGCATTAACGAGATCATTTACTGCAACGAAGTTGATATTTGCATTCCGTTCTATAGCTGCTCGAAACAGTAGTCGTCCAATTCTACCAAATCCGTTTATTGCTACATTAATTTTCGCCAAAACTAAAATAACCTCTTTTTTATAGAAAATAAATTCAACCTTAAAAAGATTTCAGTCCTAATGAATCTGAATCCAATCATCAAGCACCACTCTCATACAATACTTTTATCTTCAAGGCGTGTTTTTAAGTACAAAGCTTTGAATAGAGGTAAGTCAGAAATGACAGATTTTCTAACATTGGATGAATTTGACTTTACGAATAAAACTGCTCTGGTGAGAGTTGACTTTAATTCACCGATAAACGTTGATACAAAGGAAATAACTGATGACACGCGGATACGACGTCACTCTGAAACAATAAAAGAGTTGATGGATAAGAAGGCCAAAGTGGTGATCTTAGCTCATCAAGGACGCTTGGGTGGCTCAAACTACTCAACGTTAGAAAAACACGCTGAACGATTACGTGAAATTCTCAAACGAAACGTTGGATACGTGGATGACGTTTTTGGCGAAAAAGCCAAGAAGGCCATTAGAAGCCTCAAACCAGGGGACGCCTTGGTGCTGAATAATGTCCGCGGATTCCCTGAAGAAACCGCCAAGAAGACGACGGAAGAACACGCCAAATCAGAGTTAGTTACAAATCTTGCCCCATTAGCTGACGTCTACGTGGGAGATGGTTTTGCAGTAGCCCATAGATCCCAAGCATCAGTTGTCGGTTTTTCAGGTGTACTACCATGTGTTGCGGGAAGGATTATGGAAAGAGAGCTCAAGTCTCTAGATAAGGTCAGGAGAGGAGAAGAGAAACCCTGCGTCTACGTGTTAGGAGGGGCAAAGGCAGAGGACGGAGCAGCCGTTTGCGAATACGTTCTCGGTCACGGCACAGCAGATTACGTGTTAGCGGGAGGCGTAATCGGACATCTGTTTCTACATGCCAAAGGAGTCGCCTTGGGAGAAACAACGGTGGACTTCCTGAAACGCAAGAATTTCCTCCAATACGTGCCTAAGATTCAGGAATTACTCATAAAGTACCCCAGTGAGATAATTATGCCAGTGGATTTTGGCGTCGATGCTGAAGGAAAACGCGAAGACATAGAATTACAGGACTTACCCTCTGCTTATCCGATACTTGACATCGGCTTAAAAACCGTAGAAATCTTCAATCAAATCTTGGAAAAGGCAAAAATCATTGTACTCAGTGGACCCATAGGCGTCTACGAGAGGAACGAGTTCCTATTAGGCACTAAAGGCATCTTTGAGAAAGTGGCTAAAAGCCCCGCGTTCTCGGTAACTGGGGGAGGGAACACAATTGAGGCCCTAGAAAAGCTTGGATTGACAGACAACATTTCCTATATCAGCACAGGCGGCGGAGCACTAATGGAGTACCTCACCGGAAAAACTTTACCTGGAATCCAAGCGTTAAGGACGAAAGGCGATTAACTAACGTGTCGATCGAATGAATAGAATGGGTTAAGGAAGCTAATTTGGGAAAAGCTATTTCACTCATCTCTGAAGACGACGTTAAAGACATTCTTACGATGGACGACGCTCTTCAAGCAGTAGAAGAAGCACTGCGCGAAAAGGGGTCCAACAGGGTTCAGATGCCATCCAAGACATATATCTTCTTCAAGAAGTATGAAGGCGACTTTCGAACGATGCCTTCTTATCTCGAGGGCTCTGATATCGCGGGCGTGAAAGTGGTCAATGTCCACCCAAACAACCCCAAAACCTATCACACTCCTTCCGTCATGGCAACCATCCTCCTCATAGGCCCGAAAACGGGAGCCATCTTCGCTATTCTAGGGGGGACAACCATAACCGCTATGAGGACGGGCGCCATAAGCGGCTTGGCCACAAAACACCTGGCTAGGAAGGAATCCACTACCCTAGCATTGGTGGGGGCGGGGACTCAGGCTAGAACACAGCTTTCAGCCATCAGCAAGATTCTGAATCTGAAGAATGTGCAGTTATATGATAAAAACGATGATGCTATGAAAGGATTCATCAAGGAAGCTGAAAGACGTTACCCATTCACCATCACCCCCTCTAACAGCTTAGAGGATTGTGTAACGAACGTTGACATCATTTCAACGATCACGCCCGTAACTGCTCCTATAATAAAAGACGCGTGGATCTCGCCAGGTACCCACATCAACGCCATCGGCGCTGACGCCCCTGGAAAGCAGGAGCTTGACCCTGAGATTTTAAAGAGGGCCACGATAGTGGTCGATGACCTCGATCAAGCAGCTCACAGTGGGGAAATCAATGTTCCCTTAACGACGGGGGCAATTACGATGAAAGATATCTATGGAGAGCTGAGTGAAATTATCGTTGGAAAAAAGCTGGGTAGAACATCTAAAGACGAAATAACGGTCTTTGATTCGACGGGCCTCTCCATACTGGATATAGCGACAGCGCATGTAGTATATAAGAGAGTTCAGGAGAAAAATTTAAGCTCCTCAATTTTTATTTAGTTAATGAAGACTCATCCTTCAGCAATACATAACGGCTGTAACGTTAGAAGTCAAAGATATTTTTAGTCAACTCTAACACTTTAAAGCTGTAAGGTTACACGTTAAAGAGTGAGTAGACCTAAAAAAGCCTTAAAATGATGATAAATTAATGTGTCTGAATATCATTTCTTTTGACAACCCCGCTTCTTTCACATATGACGTTTTAAGAGCGTAATCAGATGCTTCCCCGATTGAATCCATAAAAGAAAACGCATTATGCGTTTTATGATAGAGGGTCTTAACTAACCTATCTTTTATGATTTTTCGATGATTGGAGCGACGACTTCTGGATAACCAACGGCCATTAAATGGATGCCCTTGCAAGCCTGTTTCTTCTTTACTTGTTTGATAAAATCAGTAAAATATTCAATGTTGTACGCATTAATCATTTTTCTTCGCTCGCTCTTATCGGTAATTTTTTTAATCCTCCTGAATTGTTCTAATAACTCCTCGGGAACTCTGACTCCGGGGACATGCTTGTCAAAGTAATTTGCTTGGCCATAAGATTTTGGTGGAAAAACTCCGATAAGAACTGGAACGTTTATGTGTTTAACTGCATCCAGGAATTGTAAAGCAGTGTTTACATCAAAAACCACTTGTGTTTGAATAAAATCGACTCCAACCTCAGCTTTTCGTTCAAGTTTTAACACTTCAATTTCCAACGGCTTAAAATTCGGGTTTCCCGCGGCACCTATATTGAATTGAGGAGGAGTACCGTGAATTTCATTACCGGAAATGTCCTTCCCTTCATACACCATTCTGTGAATTAACTCAATCAATTGAGTTCCATCTAAATCAAAAACGGGTTTGGCCTCAACCATATCTCCTTTTTTGATATGATCGCCTGTTAAAGCCAAAACGTTTTTTAAACCTAAGATCGCGGCACCCAATAAATCAGAAGTTAGTGCTAAACGATTCCTATCGCTAGCTCTAAGCTGGTACACCGTTTCCAAACCCGTTTCTTTTTGAACGATATAACTTGCTACCAGACTACTTGCAGTACAAACGCTTTGAGGATTATCAGTGACGTTTGCAGCTACAATTCTTCCCGTTGCCTTCAGAATTTTTGCCCAAGCTAATACATCGGAGAGATCAGTGGACTTATGAGGTTCCAACTCTCCCGTAAACACAAACTTTCCCTTCGTTATTTCTTTCATCAAATTTGAAAAGGCTTCAGTCATATTAACGCCTTCTATAATTGCCTTGGAGAACCTGAGATGGCCCTCTTTTTTGGAGGTCGATACTTCCTGAATAAATTTATTTTACTCGCCCTCTTCAATCGATCATAAATCATGTACCAAGCGCAGTCTTGGTCGAGAGTTTGAATTACTTTTCCGTTGTCATCCCTTACGTCAATAGGAACTTCGCACTTACCATCAAAGCATCCACCACATGGGCCATTCAAAAGGCCCTTGGCACACCGAGTGATCGGACAGATACCCGCCGTTTCAAAGAGTATGCATTCCCCACAAGCACTACAGAACTCATAGAACTTCCCTGATTCACTATCTTGCATCCCAATAAATTTTGTATCATTTGCCGGTATGATCACTTTATTCTCGAAGACGTCTGCCAAAGTCTGAATCCCAACACCACAAGCCATAGAAATGATCCCATCGTAATCGTCTACTAATGGGTTTATGGTTGTTGCTACGATCTGTCGATCACATTGACGTAGGGTAGTGATAGCTTTTGCATCTATATCCACGCCTTTCAACTTTGTTGCCATCTCTAACAACATCCCCATGACTTCGGCCTGCTTTTCTCCTCCTACTTGATATATTCCAGCGCAACCGTTGCAGCCAACAACCAGAATTTTTTTGTGTCCCTGAATCATCTTCAGAATCTCTTCAAATGGCTTTTTCTTGAGAACAATCAAAATCATCCCACCAAAACAAGATTTTTTGAAAGATTATATGTTATTAAAGTTATTTGAATTATTCTTTTCTCGAACCTAATTCGTCTTAAAATTTTAGTGAAAAACTTTGAGTTTATATAGATGATTCTCAAATTTACTTCAAAGATACGGTTGGGTCCAATTGATAGACTCGGTCGATGAAGATACGGATGGAAAAATCTATGTCTATACCAAATTTAGATCGATGATTTATAGGTCATTGTTAGGGGAGAGAGTTATACCTTGGCCATAACTAAACTCGATCCGAAGTTTAAAGAGGAAGTGTCGAAGCTTCCAGGGGGACAAAATCTTAAACGATGTTTTCAATGTGGAACCTGCAATGTCGGGTGTCCCGTCCGGGAGATCAATGAGAAATATAACCCTCGAAAGATAATTCGAATGGTCATTTTAGGCATGAAAGATAGAGTGCTTTCCAGCGAGTTTATCTGGCTCTGTTCTCTGTGCTTCATCTGTCAAGAACGTTGTCCCCAAGATGTCCGGATACCCGAAGTCATGGACGCCATCAAAAATATGGCAGTTAGGGAAGGATACATCCACAGTACCTTTGCCAAACAAGCGGAGACCATTGGTAAGCTTGGTATCCTCTACGCGATAAGTGATTTTGAAAACAAAAGACGAATTAAACGGGGATTGCCTAAACTTCCTTCCCAAAACCTAGAGGTCCCAGAGATATACAGGATGACAGGGCTGGATAAGCTATTGACGAAGAAGGAAGACGTCTAAATTGAAATACGCGTTCTTCATCGGGTGCGTCACGCCGGTCATGGCGAAGCAAAATGAAATCTCGACTAGAAGAGTGGCTAAAGAACTCGGGATAGAACTGACGGATGTCTTCGACTTCGCATGTTGCGGGTTTCCCATCAAATCCGTAAGTATAGAAACATCGTTGCTTTTAGCAGCCCGAAACCTTAGCATCGCAGAAGAACTTGGGTTAAACATATGTACAATGTGTACTGGTTGTACGGTCAGCCTCAAAGAAGCTAATAAGGAATTAAAAGAAAACGATAGATTAAGAGCTGAAGTGAATAAGAAGCTCCGCGTGATTGGTCGAGAGTACACAGGCACGATAACTGTTAAACATTTTGCCAAGATTCTCCACGAGGATATAGGATTAGAAAAAATAAAGAGTGAAGTAAAAAAGAGTCTGGAAGCTTTAACGATCGCTTCCCATTATGGCTGTCATTATCTAAAACCGTCACGTATCTTCGGTAAAGATGAGGACCTAGAGTTTCCAAGTTCCTTAGATGAGTTAGTCGCTCTCACAGGTGCCAAGAATATCGACTATGAGGATAAAACACAGTGCTGTGGGGGAAACATACTCGGTGTGGATGAAAACGCTGCATTGAACATTGCAAGTAGAAAATTAAATCATTTACAAACTGCGGCAGCAGACGCGTTAAACCTTGTCTGCCCGCTGTGTAACGTCATTTATGATAAAAATCAAAGAGTCATAGAGAGGAGACTTAACAAAAAGTATGAGCTTCCCGTCCTCTTCTATCCACAGATTCTGGGGCTTGCCCTGGGTATCAACCATGAGGAGTTAGGCTTTAACATGAATAGGACTAAGGTTTCCAAGATATTAAGCAAAGTATGACTGTTCTACCTCAAGTAAAGGAGCGCGACAACATGGAGGAGGAAGTTAAAACTTTCAAAGATATGCAGGAAGAAGTCATCAATAGAACTCTGTGTGGAAAATGTGGAGGATGTTTCTCTTTTTACTAAGCCGGAGGTAATTAAATGGCTTTGGGAGCGAACAGGAGAAAAAAGATTTTGAGAGTGGAAAGTAAAAAAGCCGTTATGGTGATCGGCGGAGGTATCGCAGGAATTCAAGCAGCCATTGATCTTGGCGATATGGGAATAAACGTTCATCTTATTGAGAAAACGCCAAGCATTGGGGGCAGGATGGCGCAGCTTGATAAGACTTTTCCAACAAATGACTGTTCGATCTGTATCCTTGCACCCAAGATGGCTGAGTGCTTCAGACACCCAAATGTTACCTTGCATACTTACTCTGAGGTGAAGGAGGTTTTAGGAGTGAAGGGAGATTTTTCGGTGAAGGTTCTGAAGAAAGCGAGGTATGTCAAGGAAGCGGAGTGTGTTGGGTGTGGTGACTGCAGTGCAAAGTGCCCTGTTCGGGTTCCCAACGAGTTTGACTTTGGTATGAGACGTAGAGGCGTCATTTATCTACCCTATCTTCAAGCCGTTCCCATGGTGATGACTATTGATCGAGATAACTGCTTATACCTGACTAAAGGGGTCTGCAAGATATGTGAAAAAGTTTGTACGCGAGAAGCCATAGACTTTGAGCAGAAAGATACGGAGATAGATTTGAATGTGGGAGCGATCGTAGTCGCAACCGGCTTCGACCCCTTTGACCCAACTGGTCTTTCCGAGTACGGTTATAAACGATATAAAAACGTGATCACGGCTCTGGAGTATGAAAGGCTTGTCTGCGCTTCAGGACCTAGTGGAGGACACCTGATAAGACCTTCTGATAGAAAACCAGCTGAGAAGATTGCGTTTATACAATGTGTCGGTTCGAGAGACGTTAAAAACAATCCTTATTGCTCAACGGTCTGTTGCATGCATGCCACAAAGGAAGCAGTCTTGGCAAAAGAACATGATTCAAATGTACAATCATACGTTTTTTACATGGATATGAGAGCTGTAGGTAAAGGATTTCAGGGATATGTAACGAGAAGCGAAGAGGAGTATGGGATAAAATACGTCAGAGGAAGGGTTGCGAAGATAACAGAAGATCTGGAAAGGAATCCAATCATTTGGTGTGAAGAATCAGATAGCCCCACCGCAGTAAAGACGAAGGTGGACCTAGCTGTCTTAGCAACAAGCTTGATCCCTCGACGAGGAATGGAAGAGTTGTCAAAAATTCTTGAGATTGAGTTAGACGCATATGGCTTTATCAAGACAGCTTCTCTAGAGCCATTTGATTCCAGCAGAGAAGGGATATTTGTCTGTGGCTGCTGTCGAGAACCCGTTGATATACCTGAATCTGTTGCTCAGGCCAGCGGAGTAGCAGCTAGAGCAGCTGAAATTGTTGCAGGAGGATTCAGTTGATGGAGGAAACCAGGATAGGCGTATTCGTGTGCCGTTGTGGTACGAATATAGGAGGATTTTTAGACGTTCCTGCTCTGGTTGACTATGTAAAAGGACTTCCTTTCGTGGTCTTCTCTCAAGAGAACATGTATACATGCTCTGAGACAGGGCTTACGGAGATTAAGACCGCGATAGTCGAAAAAAGACTGAACCGGGTGGTAGTTGCTTCGTGTACTCCAAGGACTCATGAACCTCTCTTCAGGAGTGTCTGTAAGGAAGCAGGTTTGAACCCTTACCTCTTCGAATTTGTGAATATAAGGGATCAATGCTCGTGGGTTCATATGCAGGAGCCAGAAGCTGCGACGGAGAAGGCGAAGGATTTAATTAGAATGGGTGTAGCAAGAGCCAAGCTCTTGGAACCCCAGAAAGAAATCGAGGTTGGGGTTATTCCTTCTGCCTTGATAATTGGTGGCGGAATAGCAGGAATGACTTGTGCACTCAGTCTGGGTGACCGTGGGTTCGAAGTTACCCTTGTAGAACGAGAAAAGGAGCTGGGTGGCCAGCTAAAGAACTTGCATAAACTATTTCCAATCCAAGAAGATGCCTCAAAACTCATTGAAAGAAAAAGGATGGATATTGCAAAAAACAGGAACATCGAGGTACTTACCTCTGCAAAGGTTGAGGGGATTAATGGGTTCTTTGGAAACTTCGATGTGACAGTTAAACAGAAAGGGAAAGATATTCCCTTTAAAGCAGGAGTAATAATCGTCGCTACGGGTGCTGAGGAGTTTAAGCCCATAGGCATGTATGGGTATGACGGGGTAAAGGTTGTAACACAGCTTGAATTAGAGAGGATATTGAATGAGGATAGACTTTCTGTCAAAAATATTGTGATGATCCAATGTGTCGGAGCGAGGAATGAGGAGAGGAACTATTGTTCGAAGGTCTGCTGCATGACCGCTTTGAAAAACGCTATGAGAATCTTAGAAGAAAATCCTGAGTCTCAGATCTTCATTCTTTACAGGGACATGCAGACATATGGTACGTTCAATGAAGATTTCTACCGGAAGGCAAGGGAGAAGGGAGTAATATTCGTTAAGTACTCTCCTCAAAAGCCACCCGTTGTCAACAAAAGATTGGTGAGGGTCTTTGACGAGTTTCTGGGTGAAGAACTTCATCTGCCATACGATTTGATCGCATTATCAACACCGATGATTGCACATCCTGACTCTGACGAGTTGGCAAAGATGCTGAAGGTACCCATCGACGAATACGGGTTTTTCTTGGAAGCCCATGTCAAACTCAAACCCCTCGATTTCGCAACCGACGGCGTGTATCTATGCGGTTCAGCCCATTGGCCCTCAACAGTTAGTGAGAGCATAGCCCAAGCCTACGGTGCCGCCTCAAGAGCTTCTATACCACTATCTAGGAGACGCGTAATAACTGAGCCTATCATCGCGGCAGTTGATGAGGAAAAATGTATCGGCTGCGGCCTCTGCGAGATAATCTGTCCATTCAAGTCCATACGGATAGAAGAATCACCAAATGGCAGAATTGCCAATACCATCGTTGCTTCCTGTAAAGGATGCGGTGTGTGCGGTGCAGCTTGCCCACAGAAAGCTATCACGATGAACCACTTCACAGATGAACAGATGCTAGCGGAGGTTGTTGCATTAACAACGGAGCGGTAAAGATGCCTCAGCAAGACGGCTTTGATCCTAAGATCTTGGGGTTTCTATGCAACTGGTGCTCCTACGCTGGAGCCGATTTGGCAGGAGTCAGTCGATTCCAATATCCAACAAATTTACGGATAATTAGGGTTATGTGCTCAGGCCGAGTTGATCCTACACTAGTTCTGGAAGCGTTCATTCGAGGTATTGATGGCGTTATGGTTTTAGGCTGTCACCCTGGGGATTGCCATTACATTCTAGGAAACTACTATGCTGAAGGAAGGATGAAAACTCTTCAGAGGTTCCTTGAACTCATTGGAGTAAAGCCCGAAAGGCTCCTCCTCGACTGGGTATCAGCATCTGAAGGCGAGAGGTTCGCTAACTTAGTCAGCGATTTCACTAAAAAGATAGTGAAGATAGGAACGCTCAGCACTGATATCTCAAAAGACGAGTTTCAGAAACGATTGTTAGCTGCGAAAGAGGCTTTCTCCCAGCATAGAACGCGGTGGCTTATCAATCGAGAAAGGGAGCTTCTGGTGGAAGGTAACGTCTTTGGGGAAAGAGTTGACCAAGATGATTTCAATAAAATAAAGTTTGAATCATTAGTCAAGGATTATGAAAAGAATCGAATTCTTTTTTCCATAAGGGATAAAGCTTTGTCTGTTACGGAAATAGCTCAGACAGCAACGTTGACACCTCAAGAAGTTTTGAGACATCTTATCATCATGGAGCAAAATGGATTGGTAACGGTTTCAGAGATTGATGGAGTGAAGCCAATGTACAAAAAGATGAGAGGCTAAAAATACTATGACTGAATCTAGTCCCGTCGAAAAACCTATAGGTGCTGCCTTAGTCATAGGCGGAGGTGTCGGAGGCATACAGGCTTCTCTGGATTTAGCTGAATCGGACTTCAAAGTATATATGATTGAGTCTTCCCCTTCCATTGGCGGTATTATGGCAAGGCTTGACAAGACCTTTCCCACCAATGACTGTTCGATGTGCATCCTCTCTCCAAAACTTGTGGACTGTGGAAGACATCGGAATATAGACGTGCTGACCTACTCTGAAGTTGTGGGAGTTACTGGAGAGGCGGGCAACTTCACGGTATCAATTCGGGAATCACCTAAATTCGTTAATGCTGAAAAGTGTACCGGCTGTGGACTGTGTGCCATATATTGCCCAGCTAGTGCCATCGATAGCTTCAATAAGGGTCTAAGTGAGAGGACTGCCATTTACATAGATTATCCTCAAGCTGTACCCCTCATTTATGTAATTGACCGAGAAAAATGTATAGGCTGTGGCCTCTGCGCGAACATCTGTTTAGCTGATGCGATCAACTATTCAGATCAGGAGAAGAAGACAGATCTCCGCGTTGGCGCGATAATCCTTGCTCCTGGAACAGAAGAATTCAATGCTAACTTAAAGAGCGAGTATGGCTACGGTCGATATCCAAATGTTGTTACAAGTATGGAGTTTGAACGGATCCTCAGTGCTTCAGGGCCCTTTAGTGGACGAGTTCAAAGGCCGTCTGACGGCAATATTCCAGTCAAGATAGCCTTCATTCAATGCGTGGGCTCACGGGACCTATCCTGTGGTAACGGTTATTGTTCATCGGTCTGTTGTATGTACGCAACCAAGGAAGCAGTAATAGCTAAGGAACATACAAATCAAGTTGAGTCCACAATCTTCTACATAGATATCCGGGCGTATGGAAAGGACTTCGACAAGTACATTGAACGGGCAAAGGATGAATATGATGTACGATTCATTCGATGTAGAGTCTCCACCGTACAGGAAAATCCTCAAACCCAAGACTTAACGATTAGATATGAGTCAAAGAATGGAAAAATAGTCGAAGAAGAATTCAATTTAGTTGTTCTTTCGATCGGATTTCAGCCATCGAAGGTTATTAAGGAACTGGCTGAAAAGATTGACGTAAAGTTAGATGAATACGGCTTCTGCAAGACTGAAGAATTCTCACCACTAACGACGTCTAGGCCAGGAATATTCGTTTGTGGTACATTCTCTTCTCCAAAGGACATCCCCGAAACGATAACGCAGGCCAGCGCAACAGCGGCGGCAGCAGAACGATTATTATCATCGGCTCGTGGAACTTTAGCTAAGACACGGGAGTACCCCGAGGAAATCGATGTACGGGGGCAGCCTCCTCGAATCGGTGTCTTCGTTTGCCATTGTGGTATCAATATCAGCGGCGTTGTTGATGTGCCAAGCATAGTAGAATCCGTGAAAACTCTCCCAAACGTCGTTTACGCCGAAGACAACCTGTACACATGCTCCTCCGACACACAGATACGTATTAAAGAAAAGATCCAAGAACATAACATCAACAAGGTTGTCGTAGCCTCATGCACACCAAGAACCCATGAAAGCCTCTTTCAAGAGACCATCAGAGAAGCTGGCTTAAACAGATACCTCTTTGAGATGGCCAATAT
>JAZFSF010000238.1:0-2810 GCA_036446055.1 Bathyarchaeia archaeon
AACTTGGCTGAGAAAATGAAGTCTTTAGGCGAAAACCTATTCAAGCCATAAATAACAGAGTTCGAGGGATACCGATAAAAGGTTGAATTAATTTCTGCCGTATTGAAAAAACGTGAATAATAACTGAACATTTTAGCAGGTTTCTTGTAGAAGGGACCAACCCACTCCTTATAAGACCACCCGCTTGTTCCGAAAATAAGTTGGTTCAAAACACTTATCCCCATAGTCTGCCTCACTACAATGTCATATAAGTAAATAAGCTCTTTTTCACATATATTCTTAAGGGAAAACTGATTGACTGAGTTCTTAATCGGGGCTGGCGGCTGGGCCTATTTTCAAATTCCAGGTTTACGTCCACTGGAAGCTTACTCTAGGGCCTTTAACTTTGTCGAGGTGAACTCAACATTCTACACTAATCCCAGTTTTCAACTTGTGAAATCCTGGAGGCGGAGAGTACCACAAAAATTTGAGTTTTCGGTCCGATGTCACCAGGATGTAACCCATCGATTTATGCTGGAGCCAATTAGAGAGGTATTTGACAACGTTACTCGTATGCTGGATGTTTGCAGAATTCTTCGCTCCAAATTTCTGGTTTTGCAGACACCCGCATCATTTCCTTTTACCGAGGAAAAGATTGAAGCGATACGACACCTCTTTAACAGTCTTAACCTGAAAGGAATAAGGCTTGTCTGGGAAGTGAGACGGAGGAGCCGAGAATGCCTTCCTCCGAGCCTACGTTCTCTTATGCAAGACTTTAACATCATCCAATGCATTGATCTTTCAAGGGAGACTCTGGCATCAAACGTGGATACCGTGTACTCACGGGTCTTTGGGAAGGGCGAACACAACATATATCAATTTACAGATGGAGAATTATTAGAAATCAACCGGAAAATAATGGACGAAAAACGTGATACAGCGGTGGTCTCCTTTCACAACGTGCGAATGTATAAAGACGCAGCGCGATACAAGATATATAAACAGCGGAAAAAATTTCCTCCGGTAACAAGAGATACAGGCCAACTCGCTTTGAAAGAGGTCTTAACGGAAGACACCGACTTTCCAGCGACCAAACAAAAACTCATAACGACTCAAGGCTGGAAGGTAATCGACTTACCGGGTGATCAAAGAGTTCACGCTCACACGCTCCTCAAAAGACTTCCAGACAGATGTTTTAAAAACATTGAAGAAGTTATGTTGAAGCTCCACCAAAAAACGGATAATACAGTAACAACCAGATAAAAAAAAGGAATAATAGAACTAGACGGAGAGTACACAATGTCCACAGGTGTTTTTAAGAACCAAGAGAGTCTTTCACCCGATTTTCCCATTGAGATGTATTGGGATGAGATTCCCCATCGAACGAATCAGATTAACATGCTCCGGAACTTTTATGGCGACATTCTTGAGAAGAAGGGTAAATCTTTCCTCAGAAGACTCCAAATCATAGGGCCATCTGGTTCAGGGAAGACTTGTACGCTCAAATTTTTTGGCAACGAATTTGAGTCGAAAGCGAAGGCGCTTGGAGTCAACCTAAAACACGTGTACATGAACCTCAAGTTTGAGGGGGGGCGACGAGTAATCTTTTATAGAAACTTAGTTCGAAAGATTGAGCCGAGGCTTGTTTCCGCAAGCTTCAGTGCCGAAGAAATGCTACGGTCGTTGGTCAGCTACCTCCAAGATGAGCAGCGATTCATCCTTCTGACGATCGATGAGATTGACTATTTCGTCAGACACTTCAAGAAAGAGGGAATCGTGTATGACTTGACACGGCTGAACGAGCTGTCAAATCGACCCTGCGGTGTTGTCGGTGTCACCTTTTTGGCGAGAGGAAAAGAATTCCATGATCTCTTGGATTCCGCAGAGTTAAGCAGCCTTGGCAGAACCTTCGTCGAGTTTAAGCCGTATTCGTCGAGTCAAGTATTCGACATATTGGAGGGTAGAGTCGAAGAGGCGTTTAATCGGGGAGTCTGCTCCGACGAAACCTTGAGGTTCATCGCAGATGTTACCGCCAGCCGAAAAATAAATGGCGATTTGAGATATGCCCTCGACTTGCTCCTCTACTCCGGAGTGTTAGCGGACAATCAAGGCAGTAGCCGTATACTCCCAGACCATGTGCGAAGGGTACTCAATCAAATCTCGCCCTCTTTGACCACGGAAGACGTAGTAGGCATTTCTGACGAAGGAAAAATCGTTTTACTCGCCGTGGTTAGGTCCTTGAGTGACGATTACCCGTACACATCTTTGCGAGAAATTCGAGAGAACGTCGGGGTCCTTTGCGAGGAGTTCAAGCTTAAGCCAATCGAAAACGTTGAAGAGAGTATTCAAGATCTCTGGGATCGACAGGTCATTGACTTTCGGTCCTTATTGGAGATAGGAATCAGCGGAGCCCCCGTCAAGGATTTAGATAAGTTTTTAGACGGTCTGATTAAGAGACTGGAGGCCCGAATCGAGTATGGAACGGGATAAAAACGTCGATCGAACAGTGGAAAAGGGTCTGGGAAGCGTCGGGAAATTAAAGATTTTACGTCTTTTGCTTGAGAGACCAAACCACGCATTCACAAGATATGAGATTGGAAAAAACGTATCAAACGACCCTACCTCCATACGAAACGACCTTCAAGCCCTTGTACAAATAAAGTGGGTGACAGAATTCAAGGTTCAACACCTTAGCAAATACTCCATCAACTTAAACAATGAGATTGTTAAACGACTTGCTCATTTTTTCCGTGAATTAAGACACATCCAATAGCTTCCAGCGTTTAAAGGTACCCCCCTCCCCCCAACCCTAAATGGCTCTATAAATACGC
>JAZFSF010000239.1:0-2060 GCA_036446055.1 Bathyarchaeia archaeon
ACAAGTTAGTGAAGGGATATTCGCTTCCGAAATCAAAGCCATCCGTGGTCGTACTCTGTTGCGCCAAGACCAAGGCAGCCAACTCCTTGGCTTCACTGTAATGGACCTGCCCAATACCTTGTTTAGGCGCTTGACCGAATTTTATCGTGCAGGTTTGAGGCAGGCCTATTACCCGGAACGGGCGCGAAGACCAACAGCTAAAGCAAAACCCCTGATTCTGAAAGAAATCTGGATGTCCAGAAGGAAGCTTTTACAAAATTACGAACCATCGGCTGGAGATTGAAATTATGAGAGAAACAACCTCGTCACCAAAATCATCTTTAATCTCTGTACTTGTCCCGACCTACGCCCGGTTTGCGGGAACTTCAAACCTAACCCCTAGACCTTTCCATTGAAAATCCATTGCACAATAGCTTGTTTTGTCCAACTAATAATAAGAATCCTAGAGTATCTAATAATCTGCTTAGACAAAACACAGCGTTGTTTCATGTGGAGTTCGACTCACGAGATTAGAACATTGTTAACTCTAACTTAAAGAGTGGTATCCTTGGTGAGGGCAGGCCAGCTACTCTACCCCCATGTTGTTGGCGGCGGTGACCGCTAAATAGGGGAAGTGTGACTGAGGTAGCTTTTGGAGGTAGCAGAGATGGCTAATGAAGTTGAGAGTGTAAGACAGCTTACAAGCGAAATTGAAGGTTGTATCTCCGACGTTGAAGGTGAGTTGCTTTATAGACTGGCGAAGGACGTGCCTGAAGGTCAGGCTATTATTGAGGTCGGCAGGGGAAAAGATAAGTCCATTGTATGGCTGGCTAAAGGGTCAGAGGCAGGAGAGAAGAACAAAGTGTATAGCATCGCCTCACATAAGAGAAGTGCGGACCATGTAAACGTGGATGAAGAGAATATGCACACGGAGTTCGTCGCTAATTTAACCAAGGTTAGGGTTCAAGATACCGTGGTTGCTCTACATGAAACTTCTGAAGAGGCTGCCAGAAGGTGGAAGGAGAAGGTAGGTTTGTTGTGGATTAACACTTCGCGTGAGTATGAAGATGTAAAGAAGGTCATACTTTCGTGGCAGCGCCACCTATACCCAAACGCAATAGTGGCTGTTCACGGTTGCAATCAACCCGAGCCTTCTCAAGCCGTCAAGGAGTGCCTTGGAGATATAGGCTATTTCACGTTCAAGCAATCAGTTGACACCACAATGGTGGTTACTTTCGATAAGTGCATACACTGCTGGAAAATTGACTCTCTTGAGATCGGAATCTGCAAATACTGCGGCAGGAAGAGAAATTTTAAGAGGTTGGGCAGAGAAGCCACAGAGACTGAAACCAAGAGAAGACAAGCGGGCAAAAAAGGGAAATAAATATCGTTCCTTTTTTACTCCTCCATTCCACACCTAGCCTTCAGGCGTGAAATTTAGCGGACCTTTTTATCAGTATAGAATGACACGGCACGGTGTTATTATGTATCCATACTGTGGAGGAATTAATCCATGCTACGACCTCAATGTTCGCCAATTGTTTTACTAGCATACCTGACAGATCAATCGAGATGAAAGACAAGCTAGTTGATACCCTAAAACTGTTTATTTTGGTAATGCACAAATTATTTCGGACTGGACAGAAACGAGACTATTACTGACTTCAGTAAAGTTTTCTACATGGAAAACTCTCCATTTTTGCCGGGATATGATAATATGATAATGCATCCTGAATTATTTCAACTGGAGGTAATAGGTAGCCACGGCCGACACAGGCATGGCAAGCCAAAATAAGAATCAGACAGGGGGTTACAATGGATAATCTAAGTGATCTAATCCAGGAACTTGACCGCCTTCCCCCTCAGTGTGTCCCACCGACAGAACCGCATACTTTTCAGTCAAAAGGTCGCGAGTTCGAGCCTCGCCAGCTCCACCAAAGGTATCAATAAGCAGAGCCCAACTATCCAACAACTTTCGATTCGTTCAAATTCCAACACGCAATTAGCTATCCCTTTACAGCGTTTGATTGAAGGTTTCCTGTTATCTTGTAAGGTAGAAAACAAATCTCCAGCAACTATAT
>JAZFSF010000240.1:0-3030 GCA_036446055.1 Bathyarchaeia archaeon
GCAGGCCTCAGCTTCATATCGATCGGAAGCGATATTGGCGGGTCGATTCGCACTCCAGCTCATTTCTGTGGAGTGTACGGGCATAAGCCAAGTCTCGGCGTGATTCCAACGCGAGGTCATATACCTCCTCCACCCGGAGTCCCTTTTCCACCTTCTGAACTTAATGTAGCCGGTCCTCTTGCACGAAGTGCAGCTGACTTAAAACTACTACTCGAAGTTTTAGGGGGACCGGATCCGGAGGACGCTATCGCATATAGTTGGTCTTTACCACCGGCGCGTGGCACTCGTCTAACTGATTATCGCTTAGGGTATGTGGTGGACGATCCCTTATGCCCTGTCTCGTCAGATGTTAAAGATGTGATTTTGAAAGCTGTTAACGCGCTTCATGAGTCAGGGGTAAGTTTAGATGAAGGATGGCCAACCAATGTCGATCCCGCTGAACAATATGATACCTACCGTTATCTGCTATATTCTGCTACCCGAGCATATAGGCTACGTGATGAGCAGTTCGAAGACCTGCGGAAACAGGCAGCAAAAAAAGATAGAAGCTATGAGACAATCATGTCTTCAGCGATGACATCACCCCACAAACACTACCAAGCAGCTAGTATTGGACGGATGGCGGCACGTGCAGCCTGGCAAGAGTTCTTCCGCACTCATGATGCCTTTCTCTCCCCAACTGCCTTTGTTCCTGCATTTACACACGATCAACGCCAACCCACAAAGATACGCCGGTTGTCCACTCCAGAAGGCTCAAGATTTTATTGGGACATAACGTTTTGGATAACTTTTGCGACACTATCCGGTCTTCCAGCGACTACGGCTCCCATTGGACTTACAAGTGATGGCTTGCCAGTTGGTATTCAGATTATGGGACCCTACTTAGAAGACGCAACCACAATCGATATTGCTGGAAGGTTAGCGGAGGTTGTCGGCGGATTCATACAACCACAAGGCTACTGAGAGCTATGTATTTTTAGTTAGCTTTCGCTTTTTATTTCTGAAAGAGCTATAGGATTTTAGAAAAGATATGAATCTTTTACAATTACAAAAAAAGCCTTATAGACATTGATAAAAGAACAATTTAGCAAGCTTATATTTATAGGAGAATCATGTTGTTATCGTCTGGATATATTTGTAAGCTTAGTGAGCGAGATTTTCCACGCCATTTGAACTTTCTCGCTTGATCGGTACTAAGAAAGGCTTTAACAACATCATGAGAAACTTTGTAGATAGAATCGATCATCCATGTTTTCTCATTTATAAATACTGCAAAGAGATAATCAAGTTTGTCTACTCGAATTCCATTAAATGTTTTTTTTAAAATCTGTGTCCAATCCCGTTCTACTCTTGATTTGAATTCTTTCCCCATATTTCGAAAGAGCATCATATCCAAATTCTCCCCTTGGACATAAATCCAAACCATACTTTTTTGAGCAAAACCATTCAGCGTAACCTGCAGTGATATTGCCTTCACTTCTAATGACCCCTAATTCTTTTAGTCTATTCTTCAACTCAGCCATTTTAAGAATCAGCTTTCTTGCTTCTCCAAAACCCAATTCTTCAACTTTCGACACAGAATCTTCCTCCAAACTAAAATACTAGTTTCATGCAAATGGTGGATTGAAAGATTAATCTATTTTTCCTGTATAATCAAATTTTTCTGATTTTCATATGAAAGCGTCCTAGCTAGCATCGAAATGATAGATTCTTAAGAAGTTCACTACCTAGATAATCTATATTTCAAATTCATTAATTCTAAATGAAAATACGAATGTTCAACTCTTATGAAACAGAAGAGTAAGAAGAGGGGCCAAGCTAGCAAGAAATTGAGTAAAGGAGCGGAACAGGTTCTTCAAGAAGCCAAGATTGTTGCTCGATGGGCTAAGAAGCCCTTCTACATTTCCTGAATACGAAAGACATAATCCTAGATCCTTCAGGTTTTAACTTGTTGCTATAAACTATCAAGGCTAGCTGATGATTGCAGGAAAAGGGGAAAACCAATGAAGGAGATAAAAGCAAATAAATTCAAGTGATTGAAATACATATTGGATCTGCTTAAAGAACGCGTGCTGTTTGTGTAGTTTTTAATTCGATAGAATTGGCATGTTAGGAAGGATTTAAGGTTGGTTTCGTTAAGACGACTATTTTTCAATTTCAGGGAAAAGCGAGAGTTGAAGGATTCGGCTCGAAAGGACGATTCGGCCCTTACTTATGGGCCTCTAGTGACGACGATAACCCATGTACTCGTCCACGTGTTCACGCGAATCCACCCTGCACTGTTTCCCCTCTTCCGCACAGAGTTTAACCTGTCCCTCAAGCAACTTGGTGTCATCGCCTCAATCCCCCGCCTCTTAGGTTCTCTTCTAATCTTACCCGCTGGTTTGTTGTCGGACCGGTTCGGGTCCAAACTGATGATTATAGTTAGCCTCTTCGTTTCCTGCCTAGGCGTCCTAATAGCCAGTCAGACCCACAATTACATGACATTAACCTTAGCCATTATCCTTGTTTCTGTTAACATCACAATCTATCATCCTGCTTCCTATCGACTCATCACACGGTTAAAGACTGGGGAAAGGCTGAAGGCGCTAAGTATCCACGAGGCTTGTGGCACCTTAGGTGTGGCTATCGGACCCATCTCCGTGAGTGTCCTCATGGGGGTCATAGCCCTGAATTGGCGACAGGTCTACTTATTCTGGCTAGTACCCGTTCTCATAGGAATAATAGCCGTTTTGAAAATCAAGTCCGAGTCTAAAGTGGATGTCAAGGAAGACAAGCCAAATGAATCAAAAACTTCAGTTGACTCTCTTTTTACAATCAATTTAGTCTTTTTCCTGATATTTATTGGTGTAAGGGTAATGGCGGGGCAGATGGTTGAAATCTTCATTCCCATCTACCTAGTGGACGAGAAGGGGATCAGTAGCGTTCTAGCGAGCTTAATATATGGCAGCGGTTCCGTGGTGAGAGTTGTGGGCGCCCCAGTAGGCGGTCTCCTAGCATCGAGATTCGGGACGAAGAGATGGTTGCTTG
>JAZFSF010000241.1:0-2323 GCA_036446055.1 Bathyarchaeia archaeon
ACATAAACCATCAAAGATAATGTTTGCAACTAACCTATCTTATGCTTCCCGATGTAGAACACTCGAAACTTTGGTTAACAGCGATTTCGTAAGGGAAGAGAAAAGGAAGAAATCTAAAAGATACTACATCACCAAGAAAGGGAAAAACGCTCTCTTAAATCGCATGAAGTCCTTGGTAGGTTTGCTCAAAGCCCTATGAGCATAGGTAACCATATGGCTTGCTCTTTGTAAGGGCTGTCTGAATAAGCTGTTATACAATTTTTCTTTATTTGTTAAAACTTCATTACTATAGAGGTTATGGCTGGAGCTGAGTTATTTTTTAAATTTCTAGTTATCATGAACTGTTTTAAGTTTTCTCGGATTAATGATATGAACAAGAGTGAACCGTGATATTACTTGACAATATTTCTCGAAGAGTGATGAAACGTCAAGTTTCTTATGAGATATTATCACGTGCTTGGATGAGAAAGAGCTAGAAATCTTTTCTGAAAACCATCAACAGGATAGTATTGAGGTCCTCAGCTATCTTGGATTCCTTTTTGATGATATCGGATTTAAAGTTGAAACAACAAGAAAAACGAGTCAAAGGAATAGGGCGTCATATACTCTTCGGATGAAATGGATAACTTGAGGAATCATTTGGTGTCGATGCAAGCCATAAAGATTAGGATATCATTTTAGAGTTTGAAGTCGCTTATTTTACCCGAATAAAGCGCCTAAACCAGCTAGGGCTTCCTCTTCTTCCTCTTCCTTCTTCTCTTCTTTCTTTTCCTCTTTCACTGAGACAACTGTCTCTGAAGAAGTTGACGTGACTGCGATTCCAGGCGCCATCTTTATCGCTTCATCGATATTTACTTCTGAAAGAGATGCGATGAGAGACTTTATCCTCGCGGGATTGACCTCGCCTCCACTCGCAGCTAAAACGTTTTTCAGATTATCCTCTTCCACCTTCTTGCCTGAAGCATGGAGCAGTAATGCCGCGTAAACATATCTCATATACTTTTACCTCCACCCAGTCGAAACACGATTATCCTTTATGATATTTCTCTTTTTATGAGATTCCCTCTTTTCAACCTTTCCTTTACCCTTAAAGATCCTTCGAAGCTGTGTCCTTATTTATCGATGCTATTTCCGATGCAAGACTGGCTATAGCGTACGCCACTAAGAGGCCAGTATCTGAAATCATAGTCCCAATCATTTCTCTAGAGATGGCGATGCAGAAGTGATTATTTGATAAATGAACTGATGAAAAGGGCTAATGGTTTATTTATTTACTACGAAAAAGTTTGAGACGGGGAATATTCGGATAAGGTTCCTAAACACAATCCAGAATCATGAACTCAATTTAACGTATGCATCTGGTTTGACTTGAAAAATAATGATTAACTCCCTTCAGAAGTTGAAACTAACTAGCACGTTTCTCATTGAAATTAGTTGATGACGGACATGGTGCTTTTTCGTCGAAGCCTTAGTTGGAGTTGTCCTGCGAATCTAGAGACGTGACAGTTCGTTAGTTCTACTTCGTCTCCGACATGGACTTTATCTATCTGTTTATTCCATAGGCTGAGCTTTATCGATCCTGTTTCGTCTTCGATCATCACGTTGGTTACGTAGGATTCTGAGCCCCATCGCGTGATAACCGGTTTTGTTGGTTGAATCTCAATGACTTTTGCTGTCACATCGATCCCTTTCATGCCGAATCGAAGCTTCTCGATCGGTAGTTTCTTTGGGTAGTTTCCCTGTCCGGGAGTGGGTTGAGGTTTTGGCATGTCTTGGATGTACTTTTTTAGTACTTCTGGGTTTCTCACGTTCTCCAGGTTGACGGGGAACTGCCAGATGACTTTCTCTTTTTTGGTGATGAGGAATGTGGCTGAATCGCGTGTTGTTCCTCGACGAGAGATCCTTAGTTCTCCGCACTGGGAGGTATTGTTCTCCCAGGCTTCAACAAAGGCGTCGACTAATAGATTTGGGTCCACGTCGTGTTTACGTGCTATGGTTACGACGGACTTGAGGTGAGCATAATACGCGTTAGAGTTACCTCTAGGCCGACCTCTTTGTTCCCTCTCGCCTCTAAAGTTAGCTGTCACGGATCTTATGCCTACCCTAGCGTTAATTCGGCTTCCATGTAGCCGTTTCTTCTCAGCCAATCGGCTTGGTTTCGTCTGTAACGGTAGACGATGTCTCCGCGCTTGTCTGATTGAAAATCCCATGGCGAGACGATGACGATATCATTTAGTCTTATCCACGCTCGCCGCTTCATCTTACCCCGTATCCTACACAACCGAGTGAAGCCATCCAAGCACTTGACCATTATCCGATCGTA
>JAZFSF010000242.1:0-2196 GCA_036446055.1 Bathyarchaeia archaeon
TTCGGGGTTCGTATTTAGTCGCCAGTTGCCAGTTGTCAGTTGCCAGTAGTTCATTGGTTATTCACCATTAAATAACGATAGTTTTAGGCGTGTATCTGCTGATACGAAAACGTGCGGTTCTCCGCAAAACTGTCGCCTACTGGCGGTTTATGTTAGCCTTATGGCTAACATTTGCGTATTATAACATAATATCAAACAATATTCAACAGAAAAAAATAAAAATCTCCGAGACTCGGCACTGTGTTCTGGATTATCGTTAGTGAGGAGTGAGCTAAAGTGAGCTAAAGTTGGATCCCGGCGCGCCGGGACAGGGTTGCTGGATACTCCGCAGACTCAGAGCGCTGTAAGCCATCGGCTTTGGTGCGGCGATGGTGAGGTGGAAATCATAAGCGATTCTGGTCCTCGAAAATATTTTGGTACAGGCCGATAAGATTGTTAATCGCTTGGCGTCATGCCCACCAATCGCTTCTTCAATGCCTTTTTGTAGTTTCTTGGTTGAATTGAACTCCTCATTGGGGTATAATATATGTGTAAGTCAAGACATGGGGGTGTCTTTAGCACAGGAATAAATTTAACGACTTTGAGTTTTTTATCAACACTTGTTTTGCCTATGAGGAGAAGAAAGCAATAATAATTTAACAGGGGGTGAAAAATGAGAAAGGTCATAATAGTATTGCTTTTCAGCAGATTACTCAGCGGGTGTGGCCCTATGAAAGGTATTGAAGCAAGCGAAGTTTCAGACGGCAATGCAAAACAATCACAAGGACCAATAAGCTCGGCCACATCCGGCTCCCCTAAGCTAAAGGCCGATACAAGAGCGGAAGAGTATGCCAGAGAAAAAAAACGTGAAATCTTAGCGGGACTGCAAGGTGTGCAAGTCATTGTGGAAGATTTCAGCCCAGAGGTAGAAAAATATGTCTTTAATGAACAACAGTACAAAACTGATGTGGAATTGCGACTTCGCCAATATGGTGTAAAGGTATTCTCTGAAGAAGAAAGTCTTCAAGTGAGCGGTAGTCCATTCCTCTACATAAACGTAAATCCAGTGATAGTTGAAGAGGTGGGTGTTTCCGCAGTGAATATTTTAGTTAAGCTTAACGAAGTTGTCTCCTTAGAGAGAAATCCGTCAGTTATCACGATTGCTACTATGTGGCAGGAAGATAAGACACTACTCCTTGGATTGAATAGACTCGATAAGTTAAGGGAATATGTAAGAGACTTAGTTGATATTTTCATCAACGACTACCTTGTGGCGAATCCGAAAGACCAGCCGAGCAAAAAAGACTCGACAACCAAAACAATCCAACAGATGTATGTGGTCCCCAAGAACGCCTTACTTGACATGATTACGTGTGCAGAAATCTTTCGACTGGCAAGCGACCCAAACCTACTCCAAGAAAAAAAGGTTATGGTCCGTAAAAGCGGCCTTAAACTATTAGTAAATCAGAAAGTCTATCTGGAGGATAAACTTGGCCTCGGAGAAGAGGACATCTTAGTCCGTATGAGCGACCTGAAGATGGGTCTGAGAGATAATAAACAGGGACTTTTTGGCTATTTAGAGTAGCTTTTATAAAAAGAAAACAAGTAACTGCTGCTCGGCTTTTGTGCCGTGATGGTGAGGAGTTAAAGCTGTTCTTTTCGTTCTAATTTGCGTTCAATCCCCCGATCCTACCTCTGATACCCTTAGGTCTGAGTTTGGCCATTGTAGAACGCTAAAACACCTCTCAGAGTAGTCCTACAGAAAATGCTGAGGTGGACTGACCTATGAAGTTGATATTGCTCCAAGACAAAGGGGCCTATACCGAAACATTCAGTATAAGCCCCAAATTGATACATATTTGCTACATCAACCACGCAATTTTAATTGCCACCTAAATCCAAACTTACGGTTCTGGTCTATAAAGACGAATATCATCAAAGAAGACCATACCTGAACCGCCGGCCTGGAGATTGTTTTTATCGCCAAAGCCAATAGTAATCGTATTGACATTGGCAAGGTTCACGCCCTGAGCAGCAAATTCCTGCAGGTCGATTCTCCATTCCGTCCAGGCAGCTATCTGCGCTGCATTGGGATTATCGTGATAGACCACCGCACTACCGTTGAGGGCTACATACATCCGCTCAGCAGCATTAGACGCATCGCCTCTGAACCACAGCGACAATACTCCAACGCCTTCTTCGGTCCAGTCACGCGGA
>JAZFSF010000243.1:0-3693 GCA_036446055.1 Bathyarchaeia archaeon
GTTTAGGCAGTACTAATCCTACAGGTGGAATCATACAAGTCGAGAAACCAACTGGTGCAACGGTTAGAAACGCGTATCTGATTGCAGCAACAATCTATAATGCCACCCCGATAGCGGACGGCGAAGTGAAAATTGATGGAGCGAACGTAACTTGGAGCCAGAGGTATGCGAACAATCAGTCAGGTGATACATACTGGAATCATTTGGCGGATGTAACCTCCCTCATTAAACCCAAAATCGATTCAGCGTCTGCAGGAAGAGTCAGTTTCAACATCACGGAAGTCAATACGTTGGATGTTGATGGCGTGATTTTAGCCGTCATTTTTGATGATCCAAATCAACCGGTTTCTAATACCGTCATCCTGTTTTTTGGTGGACAAACCTTTGAAGGCGATGTGTTTATCATTGATTTCGAGCAGCCACTAAATACAAGTGATCCGAACCTCATCCTCGATTTCTCGTTGGGAATCAGCTACGGTTGGCAGGGTACCAATCAATATAGTATTGTAGATGTAAATGGTGTTCGTTTATCTACATCAGCTGGCGGTCAAGATGATAGCGAGCGCTGGCTGAGTCTTAGTGACGGCGCACTATTAACGGTTGGTGGCTTGGATGATAGTAATGCAAATCCCGTTGACCCCTATGCTTCTCCAGCGAATAACCGAACCGATGACGAATTGTATGATTTGCTGCCTTTCATATCTCCAGGTGATTCTTCTGTAACGATCAACACAACGAATCCATCCCTTGATGATAACATCTTCTTCGCAGCGTTATTCGGTGGGTCAGTCGATGCTCGCACTCGCGAAGCCTTCACTTTAGTCTCTAACGTTACAACACTTGATGATAGTGGGTTTATCCATCTCAATGGGACTCTGGCAGAGCCAAAAAACGGTACAATCTCTCTTTATTGGACAATTAACTCCTCAGACCCCTTTCACATCGTTGAATCGATAACTAACGGTGTATTCGAACACGACTTTGGATTCAGCACTGGCCCAGGCATATGGGAACTCTATGTTTATTGGCCTGGCGATTCGTAATCTAAACCTGCAACGTCCAACACTATCACAATCACGGTAACTCCAACTCCTAACCCGGATTTGCCTTCAAACATTTGGGTGCCACAACCAGCAAATGCTGTAGCCGCTACAATTGTGACAGCGATCGGAGTGGGGGCGAGTTCAATGGCGGTAGCTGCTGCAAGTTCCTCGACTGGTGTTCCAACAGGCAAAGTGATCAAAGAGATTAGTGCTCTTCTTCCTGCATCTGTCAAGAAATGGTTTGCTACGTTTATAGCTTCAAAACGAAAATTATCGGTCAATGAAATGACGGGCTCAACTTTCCTACCCAAAAAACCTGAGGCCTTAGTTTATTGCATTTCTATAGCTGTTTTAGCGTTTTCTTTTTCGTACGTTAAAGTGGATACTTTGGCTGAAATCTTTGTAGTTCTTCCAACAATCTTTGCAACAAGCATTTTAGTGGGATTTGTGAAAACGTTTGTTTTGATAGTATATGCGAGAAGTCGGGGTGTTTGGACAGAACACATACTCTGGTATTTCGGTCTTGCCATCTTTTTAGTCACAACGTTCGTGTTCAGGATGCCTTTTTCTACTCCAAGCCGCATCGTGTTTTACGCGCCAAAACTCACAAAGCGTTTGGGTGCGGTTCTATCTTCTGCTGCAATCCTCATTTCGTTGGCCTTCGCTGGATTCTTCTATGTTCTTTTAATCAGTGGTTTCTCTACAATAGGCAGCATAGGCTTGGCAATGTGCATAATCGGCGCTTTCTTCGATACGTGGCCAATAGCGCCCCTGAAGGGTAAAACAATCTTGGACCACAGTAAAATATTATGGGCAACCCTGTTCATCACGGCTCTAGTATTATATGGCTTATGGCTGTTTCTGCTATAATATGCACTTACCCGTAAAAAAACGCGAATATGTTTTGTTTATTCTAATCAGAGGATAACTAACTAGCTAATGACCTTTGTTTTCGCAGTCGAAGCAATATTAGACAGCTCGTTCTGTGATGAATCGTTTACCACAACCTCGACACACGGTTCTGTGAAGTAACGACCTCTTAGTTGTTGAACCCTGTGAAATGGCGGGCCCGGCGGGAATTGAACCCACGACCACCGGGTCTCTTTCAGTAGGATAAAAGCTTCATCGAGAACAGGTAAACAATATTTCTCCTGCTTCTCACCGATGCTCTATCCTGGCTGAGCTACGGGCCCTTTGACTCCAACGAAAAGTAGGAAGGCTGTGTTCATTTAAAGATTTCTCCAATGTTGGGTAGTCTAGACCTGTCTAATGTGATCGAAGATACTGCTTTCACAACAAATTTACGGTTAAGCTAGATGGAGCTTGAATAACAAGCAAAACCTCGCTGTGTGGTAGGGATTTATAATGGATTGTAGTTGGTACGCTCAGTGGTAAAAATTCTTCTTTATCCTTATTTGAATTCGTTTGATTACCAATGTTCGTATTTCACTATATCATTGAATGAGAGTCGTCTCTTTTTAACTGCAGAGGAGTCAGATGGGTATCCTATCGGCATAAGTGCTACAACTCTTGTCTCTTTCGAGATGCCCAGAATTTCTTTTACTTCCTTTTCGTTAAATGCTCCAATCCAGCAAGTACCTAACCCTAACTCAACAGCTGCCAACGTGATGTGGTCGAGTGCAATGGCTACATCTATTGGAAAGCACGGGAGTCCACCCATCATGATATGCCCGTCGGTTTCGGCACATGCTACAATTACCGTTGGGGCTTCTCCAACAAAACTCTGCTTATTTGAGGCTTCAACAAGTTTTTTCCTCGTTGATTGATCGCTGACAATTATAAACCTCCACTCTTGTCGGTTGGAAGCGGAGGGAGCGAGTCGCCCAGCCTCTAAGACAGCATTCAACTTTTCATTCTCAATAGGCTTATCTGAATACTTGCGTACACTTTTCCTTGTTTTTATCGCATCAATAACGTTCATGACTAACTTCCTCAAATAGAACTCTTGACTTCATCTTAAAAAGTTTTCATCAGTTAATCCTCTTCGTTCTAAAGCAGTCTTTTTCAGTATTTTTAATGTTCTTTGAGGTTGAAGCCCGTTAAATCATAATTTTCCTCTACCCTTCTCAGGAAATCCTTCAGAGAGAGAAGGATTCAAGTTGAAAAAAAATACTCGATTTGCTTATAATATTGTAGTCGCATACGTTTTACAGAAGTAGTGGAAGATTATTATTTATAGCCAATACACTAACACCTATATGAGAGAAGAATTGAAAGCTAAATTCGAGTACGTTGGAATAAGGGTCAAGGACTTATCAAAATCCATCGATTTCTATACAAGATTACTTGAAATGAAGGTAGTAAATCGAATTAGGATCGAGAAAACGAAGGGAGAAATCGTTAACCTACAAAGTGAGGATGGAAAATTCCTTCTCGAATTAAACTATTACGATTCTGATAGTCCTTATAACACTGAATATGCTGTAGGTGAAGGATTGGACCATCTGGCTTTCAAGGTCGAAGACCTAGATAAGGCACTTGAAGAGGCCAAACGATTTGTACACCAAGTGATTCAGGAAGTCAAGACAGAAAAAAGTCGGTGGGTCTATATAGAAGATCCGAATGGAATCTGGATCGAGCTCTACTGACCCATTCCAACTATCTATTTCTAAGAATTTGCAGACCAGGA
>JAZFSF010000244.1:0-5509 GCA_036446055.1 Bathyarchaeia archaeon
GCCATGGAGGCGGGAGCCCTTGGATTATCTTCAGGTTTGATATATCCTCCTGGAATGTATGCAAAGAAAGAGGAGTTGATAGAACTGGGGACGGTCGTGGCGATGTTTGGAGGGATATATACTTCCCACATAAGAGGAGAGGGGAAGACTTTGATGAAGTCTTTGAAGGAGGCCATAGAGATAGGTGGGAAGGGTGGTTTGCCTGTGGAGATATCCCATCACAAGGCGTCGGGGAAACCTTATTGGGGTAAGACGTCGGAGTCACTCGAATTAATTGAAGATGCTCGAAGCAGAGGCATCGACGTCACATGCGATCAATATCCCTACTTGGCTGGAATGACTTCTCTAGCTACCTTGTTGCCGCCTTGGGCCCATGAAGGAGGATTAAAAAAGCTGTTGGAAAGATTGGAGTCTTCGGAGGATCGGCGAAGGATTAGAAAGGACATGGAAAACGGTATTCTCGGCTGGGAGAACATGATTTTGACGAATGGATGGGAAAACATTCGTGTCAGCTCAGTTAGGACCGATGAAAACCGTTCCTTAGAAGGGAAAAACCTCGCGGAGATCACAAGAATAAAGACTAAACCAGACGAATATACCGCCCTCTTCGACCTTCTGTTAGAAGAAGAGGGAGAGGCGACGATACTGCTCTTCTCCATGAATGAAGATGATATCCGTCGAGTTATGACACACCCCTCTCAAATGGTAGGTAGTGACAGCTGGTCAGTCGCACCCCACGGGATTATGAGTGGAGGGAAGCCCCATCCAAGATTTTATGGAACCTATCCACGGATCCTAGGAAAATATGTCAGGGAAGAAGAAGTCTTGACTATTGAGGACGCGATAAGGAGGATGACCTCTCTTCCAGCCCAGAGATTCAGGCTAAAGGACAGGGGCCTGATAATGGAGGGTATGTGGGCTGACATAACGATCTTTGATAGGGAAAGAATCATAGATAGGGCTAGCTATGATGACCCACATAAGTATCCTGAAGGCATAGAGTACGTCTTGGTCAACGGTCAAATAGTTCTAGAGAGAGGAACAAACACAGGGATCCACGCTGGTAAGGTCCTACACATGAATTGAGGTCTAGAATGTGTGACGACCTTGAAGATAATAAGCTATCAGGAGAGTAGCTAGAAAAACTGTATGGTAGATTCCGGGCTCGTAAGGTAAAACATGTATTTTGCCTGTGAAGCTAAGCTAGATAGAGCAGCGGATCCATCGAGTACTGAGGTGGAGCTGAAGCTCTTAACGGTTTAGAGGAGACCCAGAGGTCGAGAGTTCAAATCTGCTAGCTAGATTGTTCACTTATCTATTTTCATCAATTTCATGTTCTGAAAAGAAGTGGATTTAAGAAATCCTCTAGATTCACCGTAATAAGTTGGTTTGAGATAGAAAATATTTGCTACTGTCCAAGTCTTACCACCGTCTTCAGTCACCATCATGCAGTTCAATTTCATACAATCAGGCATTTTTTCTGTCATAGTTTTTCACCTCTCACACCCTCAATTTTTTTGTTAAAATATTGTAAACACATACAATCCGAATAAAGCCACGGCAACTATGAATTCACCGAAATTATGATAACAAGGGCAAGCAAACAACTTAAAGCTAGCTAGAAACATTTAACCACAAATATAGGTTTAGGAGAAAAGGTATATGAAAATGAAGGATAAGGTAGCTTTGGTTACAGGGGGCGCGTTAGGCTACAAACGCGGTGGTCCTTCAATAGGAAGTGCAATAGCTTTTAAACTTGCATCTGAAGGCGCGAGAATTGTAGTTGTTGATATTCTAGAGAAAATGGGGCGAGAAACTGCTCGAAGGATTGTGGAAAACGGTGGTGAAGCCATCTTCATAAAGACTGATGTTTCGAAGACAGATGAAGTAAAAAAAGCTATAGAATCAACTAAACAGAGTTTTGGTGAGTTACACTGTTTGGTGAATTGTGCAGCTACTTACAAGGGAGATATAAGTAAAAATGTTGTTGAAATCTCTGAGGAAGATTGGAATAGAATCATTGATGTTAATCTGAACGGTTACTTTAGGTTCGCTAAATACGCTATCCCCTTGATTCTAAAGAGTGGTGGAGGAACAATCGTTAACGTTTCGTCAAATGCAGCTTTTCAAGTATTGAAGAATTTCTCAGTTTATCCTGTTACAAAAGCAGCGATAAATTCTTTGACAAGAACTATAGCCTTAGATTTTGCACCAAAAATCAGATGTAACGCAATATGTCCAGGGTTTGTGAGAATAGCTAACTCAGAAGGAAATCGAACCACTGAAGAAGTTGAAAAATGGATCGCCAATATAGCTAAGACCTATCCCATGAAAAAAGTTTGTTCAGTGGAGGAAATTGCCAATGTAGCATTATTCTTGGCTAGCGAGGATTCGTCATATATCAACGGCACGTGTATAACGGTCGATGGCGGGAGATCCATATCAGATACACACGAATTTTAAGATAGCTTGCCATCATTTTCATGTTTTTTAATCTGGAGGTATATACAAGGTATTTCTTTCTCATTAAATTTTATTTTCAGCCTCTGAAGCCTTTATGAAGCGTCTACATAAGGAGCTGGCTTAATTCAAAGTTGCCTGTTGTTGTTAACCGTTTTTCTAAGCTTAAAATCAATATTATTGATAACCATTAGCGCGCTCGGTTCTAACGGTTTTTATTTCGATGAATTGTTTGAGTTAGCTAATTCTAGCTAGATATTAGTTACAGTATAATTTCAATTTTAAACGTGGGTACGCGCAATAGACGCATTCGGGTTTTCTTTCAGAGGCTTTTGGTTGCGACGATGGTCTTGACCATCATCTTTCCCAGATACCTAGCCGTTTCTACACCCTCCTTGTCTTTAGCAACCTCACCTTTCCCTCGCCCTACAGCAAAAACCCTTCCTCCACTGGGAATGATCATTCGCGTAGCAGTTAGGAACATGTTCATCTGACTCCACGTCGAAGCAAGCCCAGAACGACGGGCAACAGCTATCGCTGCACCCACCTTTCCCTTAAAGTCTTTCCTACCCCGAGCTAGATTCAAGTAACCTATCCGATCTATGAACGTCTTCATCTGAGCTGTTACGCTTTGAAAGTAGGATGGGCTTCCAAGGACCAACCCATCAGCCTTGACGACCTGTTGATAAAGCTTCTCTGAATCATCCTGAATAGTACACTTCTTGGTTTCAAAGCAGGTTCCACAGGCATTACAGGGCTTAAGCTGGTAATCAGAAAGACTGATGAATGCTACTTCCGCACCCTCTTCCGCGGCAGCGCTTAAAGTTTCTTTTAATATCATCTCAGTATTACCGCCTAGACGCGGACTTCCACTTATCCCCAATATTTGCATAATCCTCAACCCGCCATAAGCAATTTTTGACTTTATATTTATATCTTTATACTTTCTTCAGCCATCATCCTCCAAACAGTACGGTTTGACAGTAACACTAGGGAAAAACCAACAGGTGCGATCACACTCTTTTTGCCTTCATTCGACACACACGCATACCAACTCTTCACTCAATTCACAGAACCACTACACGACCAATAAAGCAAAGCAAGTTCTAGGCTAGCCAGATATATACAAAAAATTCTTTAAAAGGAAGTTATAGTTAGAAACAAACTCATAACTGGTGGTGTAAATGATATCTACATCAGATACTCGACGCAGTAAAGAACTAATAGAGGGACGTGTACGAGCGGCTCATCGAGCCTTATTATATGCTATTGGACTGACAAAAAAAGACCTGTCTAAACCACTAATCGCAATAGTTAACTCTTGGAACGAAATCGTGCCAGGTCATATCCATCTTCAGACTTTAAGTGAAAGCGTAAAAAAAGGTGTAAGAGATGGAGGAGGTGTCCCCTTAGAATTCAACACCATAGCGATTTGTGACGGTCTCTGTCAAGGCCATATTGGTATGTCATACCCCCTTCCGAGTCGCGACTTAATCGCGGACTCAATTGAACTGATGGTTGAAGCCCATCGTTTTGATGCGATGGTTCTCATTGCCAGTTGTGATAAAATTATCCCGGGACACTTGATGGCGGCAGGTAGACTGGACATACCTTGCATCATGGTTACAGGTGGACCAATGCAAGCGGGAAGTTATCTTAATCAATCAATCACTCTGACAGATATGCGTGAATTCGTTGGTAAAATCGAAATAGGTCAACTGACAGATGAAGAACTTGCAGAAATCGAAAAAATAGCGTGTCCTGGAGCTGGAAGCTGTTCGATGCTTGGGACGGCTAATTCAATGGCCATAATCGCTGAGGTTTTGGGCATCACTCTTCCTCGCTGCGCGACGATATTGGCTGTTAGTCCTGAAAAACGTAGAATCGCATACGAGAGTGGTGTCCAAGTGATGCAGCTGTTGAGAGACGGAGTAAAACCATCCAGTATCCTGACAAGAGACGCTTTCGACAATGCAATTACTGTGGACGTTGCTATCGGTGGTTCAACAAATACCTTGTTACACATACCAGCAATGGCAAAGGAATGTGGTTTAAACATCGAAATCGATGAATTTGATAAAGTTGGTAGAAGAACACCGCATATTTCGGCGATTAAGCCGTCAGGTCAATGGACTATGAAGGATCTGGATGACGCTGGAGGTGTACCCGCTATTATGATGACGCTCAAATCATTACTTCACCTAAACACTCTCACAGTCACTGGGAAAACGGTTTCAGAAAACATAGCAAATGTAATAATTAGGAACACGGAAGTTATTCGAAGCCTAGACAATCCGATTCATAGAGAAGGCGGACTAGCTGTTCTTAAGGGAAATCTTGCTCCAGAGGGAGCTGTGGTTAAGCAATCAGCGGTGGATGATAGAATGCTGTGTCATTCAGGACCAGCTAGAGTATTCGAAACTATGGAACAAGCTGTCTTGGCTCTGCAGAAGCATCAAATTCAAAAAGGGGATGTAATGGTCATTCGCTATGAAGGACCTAAGGGTGGACCTGGCATGAGGGAGATGCACATGGTAACCTCAATTCTGATGGGGATGGGGTTTGGATCATCCGTGGCTCTGGTTACAGATGGACGATTCTCGGGCTCAACACGGGGACCATGCATAGGCCATGTGTCACCAGAAGCCTTTGAAGGTGGACCAATCGCTCTAGTCCAAGACCGCGACATGATAGTGATAGACATTCCTTCTCGTCGACTAGATATTGAACTCTCAAAACACGAGATGACGAGACGTTTACAGGAGTGGGTCCAACCACCTCTAAAGGTGAAGAGAGGGGTCCTCTGGAGGTACGCTCATCTTGCTACGTCACCTATCCGCGGAGCTTATCTTAAAGATGGACTAGATTGATTTCAAGCGTTTAAAGTCCAATAAAGAAGTAGTTCGCAGCAGTAATGCGCGCGCTAAAGGGGGGGGGTTCAACCCCATTTAGGATTCATGTCTACAAGCCACTTGGGATACACAGCCTTCCTGGTTGGACCTGGCTTAAAGGGAAACTTCTTCAACGCCTTCTCTTTATCGAACTGGAT
>JAZFSF010000245.1:0-5649 GCA_036446055.1 Bathyarchaeia archaeon
CCTTATACGGTGGTAAAGGGAGGAGAAATCATTTCCTAGATTAAATATCAGATATTTAGACCCTTTTCCGAATTATGCTTTGAAGATACAGTATCATGAGGAATATAATGATGAAGCCATTTCTGACTTATTGAAACAGTGAAGAATATAAAAAAAAAGGGGAAAGTAAAGTAGCTTATTTTGGATTTCACTATAGTTCGGGGATAAGAGTTATGTCTCCTGTGTAGGCCGCTTCAAGCGTTGGCTTCATCAAGGCATCAATGTCCCCCGCAGCAACATCCATGGGAATGGGCATATTTTGTAGCTTCATCTTAAGCTGTGGATCCTTTGCTGCTTCCAGCATCTTATTAATATGTTCTACTGTGGCACCTGACTCCTTTAGGGTTGTTGGGAACTCTATACTTCTTGATAAGGCTAACATACTTTTAGCTACGGCTTCTGCCAAGTCCCGTCCGCTTAGACCGGTTACATCTTCGGTAATAAAGCCGGCGCTACGGTATATTTTACTTATTTGCTTTAGCTGATCTTGTATAGCGTTTGCAAATAGAATGGTGTAATAAGGATTTAGAATTGCACAAGCCCGTCCATGGCTGAGTATGTCTATAAGTGAGAAGCTGCCTAAGTGTCCAGCATTGGTGCCCCCAATCATGATTGAGTACCCACCTAAGTCTGTTCCCAGCCCTAAGGCGTACCTCGCGTTTAAGTCATTACCATTCTTGATAGTTGTTGGAAGGTTTTCGACGATTAACTTTATCGCTAGGTATGCTATTTCACTCATCTTGTTATAGTAGTCTTTTCCTGTTGAACCCGTCCATACTTCCCAACAGTGGGCAATCCCATCTAATCCCCCATCGCGGGTAAGGGATTGAGGCATAGTCTTGGTCACATCATACTGGAAAACAGAAAATTTGGGAACGATAGATTCGTCGACAATAAGCTTCTTCTGATAGGTCATCATGTCCGTTATATTAGAATACTTAGTTAAGTGAGCCCCTGAACTACTGGCTGTTTGAACGGCTACCAGCGAGTTTTTGTTCCCCCCAGATTTTTCAGAAACTTTTCCAGTCCCGAAATAATCATCAATCACACCGCCATAAGATGCAAGAGTGAGAGCCGCCTTGGAAGAGTCAATACAGCTCCCTCCTCCTATTGAGATGACACCATCCCAATCAGAGCTTGCGAGTTGATAGGCTAATCGATAAACATCTTCTCTTGGAGCGTTAGCTCGTGCTCCATCAAATTCATCTACGACAATAAGGCCTTCCTTCTCGAGTGATTGAAGAACAATATTTGTAATGCCTATCTTTCTAATGTGTGGGTCACTGATGACAACGAGTTTTTTTCCAAGTTTAGCAGCATAACCCCCAACTTTCCCCAGAGCTCCGTTCCCGAAAGCATAATTATCTCCTTTAAAATTCCTTAATAATTCTTCAGCTCTGCTTCTATCGTCTTCACTCATAACAACTTCACCATCGATAAATTGTGGACGGTAAGCTATAAATTTTTTATTATAATGAGATTAAATGAATCAGCTGGAAGCGTCTTTGGACAAGATTTTGGAATAAAACAGAAATAACAAACATGGTTTGTTAAAGTATCCTTCTAGATGTCTCTAGACAAAGGTGCTCAAAGAGAGATTAGAGATTTGTTTCTCTGAAAGAATGTTCTTAGAGGGCTATCAGAACTTTAATAAACAAGGTAAATAAAATATATTGAACTATCGGAGATGTGAAGTATTAAAATGTCGCTCAAAGTTATTGCCTATGTCTTAGTTGTAACCGAAGTGGGAACGGAACACAAAGTTGTGGAAGAATTACAGAGTATAAATGGTGTAACTTTTGCTCAAACCGTGTATGGAGAATTCGATGTTATCTGCAAAATCGAATGCGATTATCTTAAGAACCTAGATGGATCGATTACGAAGATTCGGAAAATCAAAAGCATTATCCGAACTATGACCCTTATCTCCGGTTAAAACCGTCTTTTATTTTTTCTCAGACAAGCCCTTGTCAACTCAGTTTTTCATATCATCACGTAATAAGAGGATTAAAACTCACGTATCTACTTGTATCTTGCACGTCGTTTTTGTCGAGCCTTTTTCTGACGTCGCATCTTCTTTTTTTTCGATTTCTTACTTCGATGTTTTCTAGACATATAAACACCTTAGGACAAAGGGTCTGAATCAAATCTATAAAAAGTATTCTATCGTAAAACTACTCTATGAATGGAAGAGCAATGTATAAAGATATTGCTTAACGCTTATTCTCATAAAAAAAATAAGACAGAGGGGAAAATGCTCAACGAAGGCTAAATCATAAGGCATACTTTTCAGCTGTATTAAGATTGGCAATGAATATCATAGTATCTATAGCCCTTTAATTCGTTGTTAGAGATCAACTGTTACTGCTAAGACCACAACCTTTATTGAATCAATGTTTTCTATCCATTCCAGATTAGTCTTTCGCTAGGTAGCTGTAACGTTGTGTTGTGGATTATTCTCCCTTCATTTATATAGAACCACTCCATCTCATAAGGAAAATGAGCGTGAAATAAAATATCAGGTTCACCTCATTAATATTTGACAAACAAGATAATAAGACATAATCTTGAGTCCTCATCAAAGAAACAATACTCTGTTTGTCATTAGATAGGGAACAAATAAATTATGTCAAAAGGTGTTATCAAAGATGGCTGTTTCCAGTCCTACGTTGTTGGCTATGCTACTTTGGCTTTTACGTACATTCGTTTCAAGCTTGATCTGTTTACTCATAGGATTTCTTGGATTGAAAATACTCGACTACATAACTGTCGATATACGGGAATATAAAACTATAAAGGGAAAACCGATTCCCACAGCTCTCTTTGTTGGAGGCTTTATCGTTTTCACGGGTCTCATCGTCCATGGTTCTGCATCCAGCCCGATATTCCTCGGACAATCCCTGCTCATTGGAGGCTTCATCAATCTTCAACGCCTCTTTCTAGTCATCTTGAGCAACCTGATCAGCCTCTTATTTGGATGGCTCTTTTACTACATTTTTGCCAAAATCTCGCCATTCCAAATCGATCTAGACGACATAAACCAATCTCCTGAGGCCATCGGAATATTCCTATTCACCTACGAAGTCTTCCTAGGATTAATCATCCACGCCACTCTAACCATGCCCTTCTGAAGGCTGAGCAATGAAAAAACATGGAAAAAACATTGTCATAATTCTCTTTCTAACCAGTATCTTCATTCCGAATCTGGTCAACGCCTACCCAAGTGGAAACACCTTCCCGCCCACCTTCGAAAAACGGAGTAGTTTTTGGTATGACAGCTGGGGTATAAACCGGAACGCCTACTATGGTGAAGACGGGTATATCCCAAACATGTTCTATGAAACCATCGGCGACTATTCTGACCTTGCCTATAAGTGGGGCCTCGAATTTAAGCTCAACCATATCGAGATAGGGGAGAGAGCACAAGCGATTTTACGTTTTGTTCAGGAGTGGACGTTATATGGCTACGACGAAGATAACGTCTTCAGAGATGGTGAAGCCCAGCTTGAATGGGCATGGAATGGCGATGAAATGGCTCATATGATTGAGAATGCTATGGAAACCATGAACTTGGTTGTAGCTGACTGCGAAGATGTGGCCTTTCTCTGCGCTACTATATATTATGGTGCGGGCTTTGATGTAGCTATCTTAGACGCTCCTGGTCACGCCGCCTTACTGATTTGGCTTCCCGATTATCCGAACGCCAACATGTACTGGGATATCCATGATGGAAGAGGATTCGGATGGATCTGGGTGGAAGCCACTGGGAAAAATAATCCGCTTGGCTGGACGCCTCCATCCTTTAGCGATGGTGATTTCACAGCCTATCCCATTGTAAGAGAAGTTGGAGAAGGCGTTTTCATTGAGGATGTTTCCTATCACCCGTTAGAACCTTCTTCTAAGGAAGAAGTTGAAGTCATGGCAAGAGTGATAACCACCACATCCCAAGTTATTGATGTCTCTATCATTTACTCGGTTAATAATGGAGAAGAACAAAAAGAGGAGATGCTTCGCATTGACGACTCTCGTTATGAGGTGAGTATTCCCGGTCAAAACCGTGGTTCCGAAGTTGTGTTCCATGTACAAGCCGTTGATGATGGAGGTGAAACTTCGAGTTCAGGTAGCTTCAGTTATGAGGTGAAGGAAAATGTTTTCGGTGTTGAACCTCTTCTTTTTTACGCGGTTATTGGAATTATCTTGATAATTATAATTGCAGCGATTGTTTAAAGACAAACTACGGACATTCTAGAGAATGAAACAGAACTGCACTTTAAGAAAGCATTAATAGTTCCTAGTGTAACGATTCCCCACCGAAAACTTATCTAGACTAATAAAAGTAACAAGTTGGTTAAACAGAATTCTCTTAACCCTGTATATTGGTTCTATGATAAGCTTGCTAGGGTTTATGTCACATATTTTGGTGGCTACTCTTTTCGACTGTGGATTACGAGTTAAACCGAGTAGCTGACGTGGGCAAGGTTTCTATCTGAGTTATGTCTTCTCATTCTCCACGTTTTATCGTTATTTGGCTTATTGAAGAGACATACTTTTTGTACCAAGGTGTAGCTCTCTGTTCAGCTATCGCGACTAACTGGTTAAGGCGCGACACCCCGGTCTTACGAAGGAATTGGTCCATGTCGTTTTGTCCAACCGCTTCTTTCCATATTGCTCTCCCACAAAGGAACCCAGAAGCACCATTGTCTACTGCATATTGTAGATTCTCCACGAACTCTTTAAAGTCCACACCAGCGCTTAAGATGACCCAGGGTATCTGGCTTGCAGCATCCAACTCTTTACATGTGTCCGATGGATCCTGTCCCAGCTCTTTTGCATACTGAAGGTTCAGAGGAAACTCTGCTTTCAGGACGTCGACGCAGTATTCTGGTTTAGTTAGTTCCCTAGCAGTCTCGATGACGAGCCTAGGCTTGAGTTGAGAGAACTCTTTTGGGTTCTGTTTCTTGTTTGGGCCTGTCTCAACGGAGTGAGAAACAGGTTCAAGTAGAAAGGGGATACGGTATTTTTCACAGACTTGGCCAACCTTCTTAACCATTGATTCTTGGTATCGGCGGGATGGACTATCGGGATTATAATAGACCAACATCTTAACGGCGGCAGCGCCCCACGCCCTTATCTTTCCCACTGCATCAACTGGAGATAGCTCGTTAAAGAATTGTACTTCTGGAGCAGACTCTCCCCTACCTCCGTAGCCTGAAGCTTCCACACCAATCAACAAGCCCACATCAGCACGAACGTCACAAGCATCAAGAAAGCTCTGTTCATAGGAATAAACGGGATCCACTAGAATGCCACTCGCTCGTCCAGAACTCGTCTTCCCCGCGAAATTTTGGATGAGAGAACGTTTAACTTTTTTCATCTCGTCCCTACTGACAGCATTAGGGTCCTGTGGATTAATCATCCTTTTTAGGGACCCCCTCTGATCGGTAGCTACCATAGTGAATTGATTTTGGGTGTTGGAGATGTGCATCAAGCCCTCGAATTTTCCATTAGACATAACGCCGTTTACTCTCATTTGAGAACCCCTCTCCCTATGTTAGCTAGCTATTGTACACGCATCTATATATTTGTTGAATGCTAAATGGACTTGGTTTA
>JAZFSF010000246.1:0-2594 GCA_036446055.1 Bathyarchaeia archaeon
AGTGGAACACTCCTTCAGAACGGGTTGGCAGACCCATCGCAGGCCTTAGATTGATACTGAAGCCCTGGACTGACGAAAAAGTCTCCTTGAAGGGAAAGTACTACTCCGTAAAGGATGCTGTCCTTGAGCCCAAACCTATTCAAAAGCCTCATCCACCGGTCTGGTCAGGCGGCTCAGGCGATTATATGCTTAAGATGACTGCAAAATACTTCGATGGATGGATGCCTAATAACTGGAGATGGACTAACTCCGGAGACTTGACTGCGAAGAATTACCGCCAACGAATTGCAACGCTTCGAGGTCATCTAAAAAGATATGGTAGAGACCCAGAAAAATTCACTTTCGGGATGCAAGGTGGCGTTACTGACAGTGTACAATTAGTTGAGGCGTATCGTGATGCTGGATGTAACTATTATATCGCCTTTATCGGGGATTACTCCCCAGAGCGCGCTTATCCCTTCAGCTTCAAACCAGAAAAGTACCTCGATTTAACTAGAGCCTTCGCTAAAGAAGTGATTCCCGCCTTCCTATGAGTGATTTAACTAACTAGCTGTATTAACCCGTAAAAGGAGATAACCTAGAGCAGATTTGACTTTGAGGTTGAGCTTACCATTTCCCCATTTAGTTATCTAGCCATTATCGTTAGTTTCTCTGATGTTGCGACTGCGTAATCTTTCCTGTTCCCATTTCTCAAAGTCTATAGGAGGATGTACGATTTTGTCCTCTGGTTTTAAGTGGAGTTGTGCAGCGCCATTGGGACACCTTGTGACACAGAGGCCGCAACCGATGCATTGTTTCTGATTGACGGTGGCGATGTTGTTGTTGACTGTAATGGCGTTCATTTGACAGCGGTTCGCGCAGATGCCGCATCCTGTACAGTTAAATGAATCTACGGTCGTGTAATAGTTACTGTGGGCGACTGACTGCTCAATACCCCATTCTTTGACACCTCGTAGTATGGCGCAGCAGCAGCTACAGCAATTACATACGTAATGTACGCCCTTCACCACGTTACTGACTGTATGCACGAGCCCTGTCTCTTCTGCTTTATCTAAAAGCGCTAAGGCCTCTTTCTTTGAGATGTCGCCAGGACGTTGTGGACGGTCGTGGGCTGAAAAGTTGAAGCAGATCTCTAACGGGAAATCGCAGCGTCGATTCATGAAGTCTTGTTGGACGCGGCAAATGCATTTCCTCACATTAAAAACGTGACTGGACTCCAACATCGCCCTTATATCATCATAGGGAAGAACCCATTCAGATTTCGTTGCGTTTCGGGCGGGTACCACGCGATGCAATGCTGGGAATGGCTTCATAATTCCCTCTATTCCACCCTGCGAGAAGTATTCTTCCACAAGGTGGGCGAAGGAATGATCCATCTGGTCTATTTGTGCTTCATAGATGCCTATAACCCATGGTTCTAACCGAAATGTCTCCCTGCTGCTATCATGTGCTACTAGTCCTCTTTTCTCCATCGTTATCAACTGCGTCTTAACATGCTCTGCTTGAAGCTGGGCACGCTTCGCGATCGAGTCAAATCGTTCATGTTTCCGGCCCAACTTACTGGCCACATATGCTTCTTCAGGGGAAAAGATTCGTTTCAATATTTTGATCTCGATGCCAGACATGGTACGGGGAAACCCATTGGGCAAATGATCTAGAGCCTCAGCCAATAATTCATAAATCTCATCTTTCATGTCTCCAAAACGTCCTTTTGAAGCTAAATTCTTCTTACCAGTTTGTGGTGGTGTATATTTATTATATTTTTGTAGTAATAAACAGCTAGTTACGTGTTTTTAATGATTTAGTCTGCTTTAAAGAAAATAATTCGTTAGCCTCAATAGTTTGATTGCTGGACTAATTTAGTGCTGAAGAAGAGTGTGGTAAACGTCTTTGAGCTAGCCCAATTGATGTTTGAGGTCTGGTCTTTGATGGCTGCTGATGTATTTGGGTGATCTGGTTCGAGGACTCTTTCGATGAGATGTGTAAGTCAGCTGATCATGACTTGGTTTTTGAGAACTTGCGTCCTATCATGATCATTAATGGTAGGCTGAGGAAAGCATCGCCTAAAAGGCATATCCACCAGATGTAGTCGGGGTTGATCTCCCAGATTAAGCCCCCTAAAATCGGAGCGAAGATTCCAATCACTCCATTTAAGAGCATAGTCACTCCTGAGAATCGTCCCCGCGATTCTAGGGGCACGAGTTCTTGGTCGAATGCCTGCCAACCGATGAATAAGGTCATAAATAAGCCATCAAAGAGGCTGGCAATAATTAGGTACTCAGGATGTGTCAGTGGAGTGAAAATGGTGATCAAATACGTTACCCATCGACAGACCCGGCTGAAGTAGGCTACCCGTCTTCTCCCAAATCTCTCTGCTAAGCGACCAATAGGTATAGAAAGGCAAACCATTAGAGTGGTTGAAACGGTTCCCCGCCAACCCAAGATAAACTCATTTGCTCCTTTCACATCAACTAGGTATAAGCTGTTAAACGGCATCCGAAGTTGATTAATAAACATCATCACGCATCGTCTGAGGAGGAGCAACTTCAGTACAGGCACCTCTTTAAACAAGCCGAAGAAATGGCTTAGGAAGC
>JAZFSF010000247.1:0-11873 GCA_036446055.1 Bathyarchaeia archaeon
CTTTAATCGTTTCGTTAGCATATTCATGAAACGAATACTAAAAAACCCAAATTAGGAAGAGCTCATTGCTAGTACTCGCCAAGTCTACTCCAGCTTCGTTGTGAGATTCTCTTCTTTAAATTCTACACCCAGTCTTGGCTTATCAGGAAATCCCAGATATTCGTTCTCAGGCAAGATTCACCGTGCTTCTATACATCAAAAAGATTACTCTCTGCGTCCCGTCATAAGAAACATCGATAAAATCCACATGTCAGATGAAAAGAGCAACGAAATAGTGTCCGTGAAAACTTTTGGATAAATATCTCAAGAAGTCATTTATGTCTTGACACCAACACCCATTGGACGAATATGCGATCCAAGCACGAACGATATCGATGCGGATGACCAGATTATAAAAACCAGAGACGTCATCCTTTAGCTAGCTAGCTTTGGGACTGATTTAATCCCAAATCCCCCCTTTCTAGCCCTCTTTAACCCTATAATGGATTTAGCTAGCGCACGTTTAGAGAGTGTTCCTCGATGGGATATTTATTAATTGATTAGATGTGTCTTCACTTTTTTTCTTTTAGTAAGGTGTAGGGTGGTGAACCGATTTTGAAGGGCCATTCAGAGTCTTGCCATTCGTATTTTTCGGGGTAGTCATAGAAGTAGGCGTGCTGCGTGGCCATTACGCGGGGGTCGCGGCCTATTACGTGTCGCCAGTTCTCGAGTTCGGTTTCGTATCGTTTTCTAGCTTCCCTGAAGTTCTCCTTATGTATTTCTATGCCTAGACCGGGGCCTTCAGGCACCGTCAACGTGCCGTTATCATATTCAAAGGGTTTGGTGATGATGTCCTTGGATGGCGGTAGCACCCACATGTATCCTGAATCGCCACACCATGTGAAGTTGGGCGTAGCTGTTTGAAGGTGTATTTGGGCAGCGGTCGCGATCCCAAGTTCTCCTGGACTGCTGTGTGTGGAGGCGACTATTCCTCCGGCCTCGGCCACGGCGGCGCACCTCTGTGTCTCTAGGAATCCGCCATTTCTGACGAGGTCGAGGTTCACAGAGTCCACAGCGTCCTTCTCAATCATTTCTCGTATAAGTTCCTTGGTTGTGCACCCATGACCGCAGCAGAGTAGCATAGTGTCCACGTGTCTCCTCACCTTAGCGAAGGCCTTTATGTTCCTGCTGGTTGTCGGCTCCTCCATGTAGGAGAGATCATATTTCTCCATCTTTTTTATGGTCCGTATAGCCATGCCAGCCGTGTACCGTCCATTGCAGTCAACTCCTATCTCGATTCGGTCGCCCACCGCCTCCCGTATAGTCTTGACACAGTTTACATCGTGTTCGGGGTTCCTCCCTCCCTTAATTTTTAGGGACTTCCATCCTGTCTCCACACATTTAACAGCTACTTCAGCCTGCTGTTCAGCTGTCTGATCGGTTAGCCACGCCCTCAACTCAATCCGCTCCCTATACTTCCCACCGATAAGCTTGTAAATGGGCTTATTACAATCCTTTCCAATGATATCCCAGAGAGCCATACTGATTCCGCCCGAAACATTCAGCATACGTGTATCAAGGTGTCCTGTACCGAAGAGTATACGACCTTGATGGTTTATTTCGCGTAGGATCGCGTTCACGTCGTATGGATCCTTATCAATCATCCTACTCTTGAGTCCCTGAAGCAGACGCTCACCCTCAGTCCCACACTCCCCGAGTCCTGTGATGCCCGCGTCCGTGTTGATGAAGACTATACATTTGAGAGCTGCATATCGTGTTCCATACCACTGGGAGACAGGTTGGTACTCGCCGAATAAGTTGAGGGGTACGCAGACATTGACGCCTTTAACATCCGTTATCTTCACTTTCCATCACTCCATTTTCCATACCTATTTTTCTTTAAAAAAAATACAGCAAAAGTAAAAACTTCTGTGCTTAAAAGACTAGCTAAGCTCGCTCTCTCAAGTGTTTATATTTAGACCCATACTAAACGCGCACGCTAATGGCTGGTGTAGTACACTCATACAGGTTTTCAGCATCGTCTTAGACTACAAAGCCATTACTTGTAGTTACTTTCGCGTAAACAAAAAGGATTTCTCCTCATCCGTCTCGTGCATTCATTTTTTAGAGAGATGAGGGCGTCTACTTTCGTGACTTTCATAATACTTCACCATCCTAAAAACACACGATGTGCTGAAATAATATAGCGTGCTATAACAATTTCTACAATGTAACTAGCTATGTTCAGTCCACGAACTGGTTGTTACAACGACTTTTTCTATATGAAGTGAAATGAAACATCGGGTACGCGACGAAAGTTAGATATTCACTTCATCCATATAATAAGATATAAAGTGTTACGATATACCTAGTAAATGGTGACTGTATGAGATTTTGTGATGTGTGCAGTTCTCGGATGAGGATTTCGGGGAAGCAGTACATATGCTCGAAATGTGGAAACGTGAGTCAAGCCATGAAGAGTGACGTAGAAATTAAGGAGATAAAGCATCTTGAGTCAGAACCTATTCAAGTGATTAATAGGGCAGAAACGGATGTTCCAAATGTCAGTAGACCCTGCCCAAAATGTGGAGATCAGCGAGCATTTCACTGGTTTTCAGCCATCAGTGGAGAGCATGCAGGTGTTAAGCAGGAAAGAACAATCGAGCAGTTTAGATGCACAATATGTCAGAACACATGGACCGAAACGAGATAACATCATTAACAATCGTCTCTTCCATTTTCACCCTTCTTTACAAGGGAAACGTGACTCTGTAATTTCTTTAACTTCGTCTCAAACCGCTTCAACTCAGCCCAACAATGCACATTAGATAGCTTAGCGCGTGCTGCTATCACAGGCAATAACTGGTCATCGAAACAAGATGTTGATTGATGCTGTCGTTTTGGTGCTTGCTAAGCTGAGTGAGCTAACTATAGGAGTGGTTTACAGATGACTTCCCTGATCTTCAAGTTAAAGAAGTCAAAGGCATTTACAGGCCTCATCACCAGTGCCGTGTCTGCTCCTCTACCAGTGCCACCAATGGCGATGACGTCTTCTTGGATGCTTATCACTCCAGCATCCGCCGCCATCAACACGATCTCAGCACAAACCTTCGTCCCCGGCCCAAAGATCTTCAAGGTCGCCGCAATGACCTCATCCACTTGATATGTTTTAAATTTTCTCCGCACCGCCCGGCCCACACCTCCAAAGACGTGACCAGCAACCAAGACCTTCCCCCCACTCGCCTCAATCTTCTCCCAATTCTCCGAAGTCAACTCCTGCACATCCGCACCCTTGTACCCCGTGTGATGACTCACAACAACGACATTATATCCCTCAAAGAACTCCGACGCCTTGACGCCCGTCATACCCCGCGTAGAAGCCACGACAATCGTTTTTATCCCAAGTTTTTCAGCCCGTTCCTTGGCGAGTTTGAGGGTCACATCCGTGTTACCCTCGCTAGTCTCTTTGAAGTAAACTGTTTCCTCCGTTTTATACGACATAAAAACCACAAAACTAACTGAACAATTATATCATAAAGTCTTTACGGTCAAAAAACTAAAAAAATCGGACCATTCACATCCAGATAGCTTGTGTCTTTTCATCGAGGAAGTCCCTTTAAAACGGGGATAGTACGCGCTTATCAGTATATTTTATTAGCAGTATAGGTTTTCTATAGCTGCGTATGGAGGTTTACTCATGAATCCAATTGATTCCTTTAAGAAAGAATGTAGAATTGGCGGAAGAATCGCTCAAAATCGATTCTTGGCACAACCATGCGAACACAATCATGCTAGGAATGACGGCTCCTTCAGTGACCCTTTACTTGATTTTTACCGTCGAATGAAGGAAGGAGATTGGGGTGTAGTAGTAGTGGAAACAACTGCTACTTCCTCAAGGGAGAAGTGTAGGGAACACGAACTTGTGCTAACAGATGAAACAAAAAACGAGGAATCGTGGAAGAAATTCTTTAAAGAAATGAAAAATAAAGAAGATGACCAAAGAAGAGCTAAAGAAGACACATTATGGGTGCTTCAAATCACAGGGGCAGGTCATATGAATGTTTCGGGGCCTCCAAAAGCAATTTTCAATGGACAACGGGAATTTCCCAAAGGACCCGTTATATCAACAGACGAAATCGACACGCAATTGGATGAATATATTCACGCTACTCGTCTCGCTTATGAACGAGGTGCCGACGGCATTGATTTCAAACAGTGCCATGGGTATTTTGCAGGTAGTTTTCTACGACCGAACAATCAGAGGGAGGACTATTATGGAGGCAGCTTTGAAAATCGGACCCGTTTTGTGAGAGAATATATGACCCGCGCAAAAAAAGAGATTGGAGATAAAAATTTTCTATGGACAACGCGGATAAATAGTTGGGACGGAGGCTATCCTGGAGGTTTTGGAATGGCAGGACCTTATAGGCTGGAGAGTACAGGTGTAAACCCAAAAGCATGGATTCGGGACATCACAGAAGTCGAGAGATTTTATGGATTGCTTGATAAGTTGGGCTTTGATTTAGTCAATGTAAGTGCGGGGATTACAGTTCCTACTGGTAGGCTGAACCCCACAAGTTCTCTTCATCCAAATTTTTTCATTTTACAGGACTTGGCTTTACACGCAAAAAAATATTTTCGTGAAAGAAAAAGTAGAGTGGTTATAGCTAGCACGGGTTGGTCGGCATTGGGAATACATGCCTTTAATATTGGGGGGGGTTATCTTGATCGTGGAATTGATTTGATCGGATTTGGGCGTTGGCAGTTATGTGAGCCATTGCTCCCGAAAAAAGTCATGGAAGCACCCAATGTAGATTCATTAGATTACATTAAAGGTAATGCTAACATATGCCTTGCTTGTAGAAAATGTACAACGGGATTACGTGGTAAAGGCCCCGTAAAATGTGCTGTTTACGAGTAAATTTTGATTAAACCTTAACTAACTAAATCTTAGTTTGAAACTTGGAATGGGAATGCAAATCTCCTTGCAATAGCGAGAACGCGCACCCTTACATTTTTGTATGGAATGTTATTTCATTTCATCCTCTTCACCACGGTAACATTTTGTGTGCACGAAACCCTAAGAAAACCAAACTCAAAGAATATCAACAATATCTCCTTGACTTGGATTCTATAGTGCAATCGAATCCAGTCATCGCGATTGGGCATAACATTGAATACATATTAAATCGAGTTGGGAATCGCTAATCATTATGTACGAGATGTGTCATATGGTTGAGATAAACAATTTGCGAGAGGTATAACTCGATGACTTATCACTCGTTAATATAGACATAATATTGTATTCTAATCCTCATATCATAATATTTTAATTACCGATAGAATTAGAAGAGAAGTATAAAGGAAATGGTGTGGAATAAAAATGGTTGCTGAAGCTGTTACACATTATTTTGAGAATAGGGGCGAACAGAATACTGACAAAACTTTAGAACTGGCTAAAGTCAGGGCTTTAGAACGAAATGTGAAGCAAGTAGTTGTTGCGTCCACTCGAGGTATAACAGGAGTTAAAGCCGCTGAAGCATTCAAAGATACGGGTATCGAAGTCATCATAGTCACACATCAGACAGGACATATAGGTGCGGGTGTACAACAATTAACTGATGAAAACCGAAAAAAACTTGAGAGTCTGGATATCACAATTGTAACTGGCTCCGATGCCCTAGAAGGAGGCGTAGGTTTAGGGATCACCAGAAGACAGACAACTGATGCCACGAGACCCACTCCTGAAACACAGGGCATGGCGAGTTTGATACGCCGTATGAACCCAACCATTCCCCCAGTGGTGAGAATCGTCGCTTCTGTGTTACGGTTGTTCTGTCAAGGAATGAAGGTTGCCGTCGAAGTGACTCTGATGGCTGCAGATGCGGGCGTTATACCCGTAGACCATGCCATTGTGGCCATTGCGGGGACAGGGAGGGGTGCGGATACAGCCATCGTAATTCAGCCAGCTAATACTACCAATTTTCTAGACCTCGACATACACGAAATAATTACAAAACCATACACAACACGATCAAGATAACTAGTCAGCTTCAAGATTCGTTTTAGGGATCGGACTTCATGACTAGCAAGCACGCGCTTAGCAATCATTATAGTTCTATAACTCTTCGTTGCAGTTTCGGTCGCTTGATGAGAATTAAAATTTAACTCCAAACCCAAATTCAAAATGGTCTATCGGATATTGAAATGACTGCCCAAATGAATATCAGAATCCTTTAATGACATTGAACGTATAACTTAGCTAATAATGAAAGTATAAAAAAAATCGTATCTGATAATATGGAAGCGTTCAAATTGGATAAATAATAGGCTTGACTTGTCAACTAATAAAAAAGGCAAAAAGCTTCAACGCTTCAAGCTTATCTTCTCGGTCTATAAGCTAACCAATAACTATTTTATTGATTCCGATTAAATATTGTCTGTGAGTCTAAATGAAGATGCCTGATTATGTTTCAGTACAAGAAGTAAAGAGAGTTTGTAGAGAACTCAAAATCCGAGATTGGACTATGCTAGAAAAGGCTGAAGTATTACCTAAAGAAGCTGAAGCGATATTGGCCGAACTTGCTGTAGGAGAAATGGAGATTACAATTGAGGATTTTCAGTTGGGACTTGAAGTTGAACTTGAACATGGCACCCGTTTTCCGGAGGCAAATGTTACTAACAACCATCCCATATTAACTGGAAAAATTGTGTTGGCGCACTTCAAGGAATCATTAGACTATTATCAGCGGTTAGAAGTGACCGAAATCGAGGGTGACCTTCTGAAAGCTGTTGTCAGCAACAACGTTTCGAGAGTTGCGGAGCTCTATATAAAACTTGTAAAAGCAAGACTGGATTTAAGTCAAGCAGAATCAAAGATGCTTTAACCACCAGTTGTAAGACTGAATTTTTAATCCTTAAACCCAAGAAGTAAGAATTCGCGTTAAATCAAAAAAAGAAGAGGTTACTTGATTTTTATGGATGTTTGAATAGAATGCAAGTACTTCTATCAGGGTCTGCTTTGTTGTCATTGAAGAGTAACAAAGTCTAAAGCAATTTGAAGAATTGGCTTATCAAAACTCAATATATCGTCTCCTCATCCTGTTTAAGTGGATATATTCAAATAAATTCTGACTTACAAGGAGGAGCTTAGGTCAAACATTAGTAAATCATTTCCTTTAAAGATTTTAAAGAATTTATTGAGAAGTTTAAAATATCATGTAATTGTTACCGTTCATGGGCTGAATTGGAGGCGTTCTTATAGACTCGATTAAGGCTTTTGTACCGGGGCATATAACTGGCATTTTCGAGATTCATGACCAATCAGCCGATCCGTTGTTACAGGGGTCAAGAGGTGCAGGTGTATCAATAGAACGGGGAGTTAGAACCACCGTAACGATTGAGAAGTCCGATAAACCTCAACATGAAATCAAGATAAATGGGGAATCTTTAAAGTCAGCTATGGTTTCGGAAAGAGTGCTTCAATCATTTCTTTCCCTGAGTAAGAAAAATTATAGGATTCTTATTGAGCATGATATCCGTGTACCAATAGGATCTGGTTTTGGTTCAAGTGGAGCAAGCGCTTTAAGCTTGGCATTAGCTCTCAACAAGGGGCTTGAATTGGATTTTTCACGTATAAAAGTCGCACAGATCGCACATATGGCTGAAATCCACTGTAAAACAGGACTTGGGACAGTAATAGGTGAAACTTACGGTGGAGTTGAAATAAGAGTTAAGCCAGGGGCACCTGGAATTGGGGTGCTAAAGCATATACCGATTAAAAATCATGTTATAGTTTGCCTGCATTTTGGGCCAATATACACAACGAATGTTTTGAGTGATAAGAGAATTCGTAAACGCATAAACGAGTTAGGCGGAAAACTTGTAGATAAATTAATATCACAACCCAACTCCTGCAACTTTATGAAGTTCTCACGAGAATTTGCTGAGCATGTCGGATTAATTTCAGGAAGAATGAGGGAAGTTCTGAGGGATACTGATAAGATAGATTTAACATGCAGCATGATGATGTTAGGTGAATCTATATTTTCAATAGTTAAACGGAGTCGTATCGATGAATTACGCGAAATCTTCAACAAGTACACCTCTTCAAAAGAAAGTATAATCGTGAGCGAAATCGATTATAAGGGAGCTAGACTTTTATGAGCAAAGAAAATAAAACTAAATCGGAACATCCTAGAGCTGTATCTCTAGCAATTCGTGAAAAAATTATTGAGCATCATGATCTATTAGTCGTTGCTACAGCTGGACTTATAGCCCACGGCAGAGGAGAGGCATTCGATTATCTTCTAGGAGAGAAAACTGTCGAGCCAGCCAAAATGGCCGTGAAGGCAGCTGCGGCTTCGCTGCTCCTTGCGGAATATCCAGTAATTTCGGTAAATGGTAACGCAGCCGCCCTAGTAGCCAAAGACATTGTGAACTTGGCAGAGGAAACTGGTGCCAAAATTGAGGTGAATCTTTATCACCGTTATCCTGGTAGGGAATCAGCAATTAAAACCGTTCTTGAGAAAGCAGGCGCAAAAAAGGTTTTGGGAATAGGAAAAGCAGCATCTGCGAGAATACCTGAGATGGGCAGCGAACGTAGAAGAGTGGATCCCAGGGGCATCCTTAAGGCTGATTTGGTTCTTGTCCCACTTGAAGATGGTGATCGAACAGAAGCCCTTTTAAAAATGGGTAAAACAGTTGTCGCTATTGACCTTAATCCTTTGTCACGAACGGCACAATGGTCCTCAATAACTATAGTAGACAATATTATCAGAGCCTTGCCAAATCTTGTAGAAGAAGCTCGTAAACTAAAGTTATTGAGTGATGAAGAACTCGGGGAAATCGTTAAAAGCTTCGATAATAGAAAAAACCTCAGTTCCGAAATACACCTGATTAAAAAAAGGCTTTCAGAACTCTCAGAGAAAGGCGTTTATATACCCGAAGTCGTTGAAATCTATGATCACTTGGAGAAATAATGGGCGTTCTCGCAAACTACCTGATTTGAAGCTATCTAGTTTCTTGATGATATAAAATAAATGTCGCTAATGAGGGATAAAGATATGGACACACATCCATCCAAGGACATAAAGGGAACACTTAGTAATGAACTGAAAGGTAAGAAGATAGTTTTATGTATAACTGGAAGCGTTGGAGCCATTCGTTGTCCCGAAATCGCTCGGAAACTTATGAGAAATGGCGCAGAACTCTTTACTGTCATGTCTCAAATGTCTCAGAATATACTGCACCCTCATCTTATGGAGTGGGCAACAGGAAATCCTGTTATAACTGAGCTGACAGGAAAAATCGAGCATGTAGCCTTAGCTGGTCAGCACATAAACAAAGTAGACTTAATTCTCATAGCCCCAGCCACTGCAAACACCATTAGTAAGATTGCTTGTGGGATAGATGACACACCTGTTACCTCTGTAGTATCCACGGCTTTTGGGTCAGAGATACCAATAATGGTCGTTCCAGCAATGCACGAATCCATGTATAACCACCCAATTCTAATTGAAAACATAAAAAAACTAAAAGATTTAGGAGTGGAATTTGTAGGGCCTAGAATTGAAGAAGATAAAGCAAAGATAGCTAACACTGAGGAAATAATAGAAATTGTAATCCGGAAACTCGCTATTAAAGACATGATTGGATTACGAGTACTCGTAACAGCTGGGCCAACTCTGGAATATATAGATCCTGTCCGAATAATCACCAATAAAAGTTCAGGTAAAATGGGAGCAGCCATAGCTATGGACGCTTTGAGAAGAGGCGCTGAAGTAATACTGATATATGGACCGGGGAGCGCGAATCTTCCCCTAGAAGCTAACGTGATCCAAGTTGAGACGACAAAAGAAATGCATGATGCAGTTTTTTCAGAGTTGAAGTCAAAAAGAATTGATATTCTGATTGCTACCGCGGCAGTTGCAGATTGGGCTCTTCAAACACAATACAAACACAAAGTCTCGACACATATCACATCTGAACTTGTTGTGAAATTGAAGCCGACTCCGAAAATTATCGATGATGTAAAAAAGATTAGTCCACAAACATTTCTTGTCGCATTTCGGGCAGAATACAAGCTGTCAGATGAGGATTTGATTCAAAGCGCGTATGAACGGTTAAAAACAGCAAAAGCTGATTTAATTGCTGTAAATGACGTGGGAAGAGAAGGGGTTGGATTTATGGTAGATACTAACGAACTCTTTATAATTGATGGAAATAAAAAAATCATTCATGTGCCCCTTACAACAAAGCAAAAAGTAGCTAAAAAGCTTCTTGATGTGGTTGCTGAAAAAATTTCTATATAAAAAACATCTTACATTTAATAAAGATAATAGTTAACTCTGATTTACATATAGAGTTATGAAATGGATAACGGTGTTTAAGGTTTAGGCAATATGTTTACTTTAGCTAATTAGCTATGTTATGGATATTCGGTGCTCTATCTCCCTTCGCTTTTTCAATTCAACCCGCAAAATTCCCTTCTTGAAGGAGGCGGTAGCCCCTTCTGGGACTACAGAACAGGGTAAAGGCATAATCTTGTAAAAAGACCGGAACTCGCAGCTCCTCTGAACGGTTCCCCATCGCTCGAAGCGGACACACTTCATCAATGACGCTTCCACCTCAAGTCCCTCCTCAATCAGCCTCAGTCGAATATCCTTCTTCTGCACGAGGGGAAGATCCATCTCCACGATAACCCGGTCCTCCGTCTCTGACACACTAGCCAATGGCGCTAAACTTTCACGTTTAAGATCCCACATCTCTCGCGCAAGCTCGTCAAATAAACCTAAAGCCAACATTAATCACCTGCTACGAATATAATAGAGGAATTTCCTGTTCCTGCCCTTTCTTCACTTGTTGCATATTCTCCTGAGTCCTCTGCATCAGGGCCCTTAACCGCAAACGTACCTCGCCCTCATGAACCAACAACTCCTTGGTATCCACGTCGAAGCCCACCAATCGGTTCAAAGCGTTAATCAAGGAGGCTGCTGCTCCGGGATCTGGGTACTTCAGATGAGACTGGGCGAGAAGAATCAGGCTCGGAACTTTCTTCTTCAAAGATTCCTTCATCAGGGCCGCGTGAAGACCAGCAATAAATCCTTCCTCCAATGCCTTAATCCCAGCGTCTTCCATAACTTTTCTACCAGCTTCGGAGGAGGCTACACCGTAGACTTCTGGCACCTCAATCTCCAGTCGATTAGGTACCGCAATACCAGATGTGGTTATTAAAAGCTCAACATTCTTAGATTCAGCCCAATCGACCAGGGAACGGACTATAGGCGTGATTAAATTGGAATCTATCGGCATCTCAGAGACTACGAATACAACATCATTCTTATGATAGAGCCTCAAGGGCGGTTTTGGTACACCATCGTGAACGACAATCACCGGCGGAAATTCATCTGACTCCAGATGACCGACCTCGGTCATCTGCGCTTCTAGAATGGCGTGACCCAAAGCGATAGATGACACGAGGCCAACGTCTGGAAACCCAACCAAGCAATACCGACATTTGTCTATTGGAGAAGTCTCAACTACAGTTACACGGCTACTACTCAACGTAATTATCCCTTCACATATCTATATTCATAACTTAGAGTTATCTTTTTCCCAACAAAATTTCACAGTAGCGCTTCTCTAGTCATCCACTAATTGTAAGATTTTGATTATTTCCGAAACGACTTTTTCTTTGAAGCCTACATGTATGTCTGTTTAGTAACCAGTTAGCTACTAGATTATCAAATAAAACCTAAATGTATAGGGATTAAACTTTAAGTATCAAAATAAAGGTGATTCAAGGCTGAGATTTCTATAGAGCAATACAAAAACCTCACTCTGCCCCTGATAATACCGCAGGGTCACGAGTCAACTCACATCTCTGGAAGGAT
>JAZFSF010000248.1:0-2351 GCA_036446055.1 Bathyarchaeia archaeon
ATAGAACAGAAAGTCAAATCAGTTAGCCAGCTATTTGTTAAACAGTTAATCCTAAATCGTTTAGGGCCTTCTCAACTTCTGCATTGGAGGCTTCGATGTGCTTCGCCAAGAATTTTCGTCCATGAGAGCCTGGTTTTTAGTTGACCTCGTTTAACGATGATAGTCATTCGAGGCTGAAGTCATCTATCTCAATTTTCCAACTCGAAGCCTTACCCTTTTTTAAATTAGTTTTGGCAACGGCTCCATGGATTTACGGAAGCGAAAATATTGTAGTTGCAGCTTGCGATTGAGATGGTACGTAAAGCAGCGACTAGATGATTCTTTCTCATCAACGGACAATAGACGAGGCTAAAAAGTGAAGTAACTGGCTTACCTCTCTCAAAGCGTTACTGGAGGGAGATGGACTGTTCAAATGAGGGAAGGGTCATGGGTGAATGCGTACGCGTAAGCTACCTCATAATCTTGGTAGAGGCAGGGAAACAACCATCCCTGTTGCAGCTGATTGGTAGCCGGCCAAGAGGACTTCAGTTAATATTGCAGCTTGATAAGCGTTCATCTCGCTTTCTCGTCCCTCGAGAATGCAATCAATGAAATAAGATTCATCACTTTTAGCGGGTATCAACCTGGAAAAAGGGGAAAATACCCGCTTGGGTTGCGTATTCACTGCTTTTTGTGTTGAACGCCAGAACCCCATCGGATCCTGTGGATTAATTTCCGGTGCGGTCCATGGTAATCCTGTATCGTAGACTTCCAGACGTGGTCGATAGGCGTCGATGAGTGATGATCCTTCACTGCCGATCAGGTAAATCTGATTTACTCCTTCTCCGCCGTGACTCGACCAACCAATCCGTCCACCGGTGATGGTGGCTGTCAATCCTCCTTCAAGAGTGAGGCTAAGGAAGCCAAAATCCTCGACATCGTTTCGTTGGTGGGCTTCAAAAAAATAGTTGGCGGTATGCCCATACACCGTTTTCACAACCCTTTGTGTCAACCAATGGACTAATCCTAGTGCATATACACCCATTGCGTACAGTTCTGCTTTGGAATCAACGAAGGTGAAATGCTGTGGTGGATATTGGGTGCGGCGGGGACTGCCCAGCTTTGCGTTGCCAGCTGGTCCCTTAGCAAATAAACAATCAGCATGTAGAGCCACCAGCTGACCTATTTCGCCTGACTCAATGACGTGTCGCGCCCGTTGCACCCATGGTTGATGAATAAAACTGAATATCTGGCTGCGCACGCCCATTTTCTTGACCACTTTACTCACCGCATCCGCTGTCGCTAAATAAGGCGTCATCGGCTTGTCGATGTAAATATGCTTCCCAGCTCGGACACATTTGATCAAGATACGTCCCCGTCTTTCCGGTTCCGCACATACAGAGGCTAAATGGACATCATCTCTAGTCAGGGCCTCATCAAGATCAGGCAGATAAGGAATCCCTAGTTCGGCCGCTAACTCTTGATTCAAACGCCTCCGTTCAGGAGATACATCTGTTTCATCCGTCACGGCAATCAGCTGACAACGTTTGTCATTGCGAAATTGTTGGCAATAGTTCTCCTGGTGGGTTAACTTGCCTGCGACCAGCAGAACCCCGAGCACGGCTGAATCCATATTCGACTCTCCTTAATTCCTTGGTTTTCTGCTAAAGATTAATTGGTTTTCCAGTGGCTAGAGACTGATCAACAGCTATCATAATTTTTTGAACTTGATCAGTCACTTTCGGCGTGAGGGAACCATCCCTGACGGGTTGAACAAACTCCCGATGATAAATCGCCCCACTGGACCCGAGGACAATTAAATCAACTTGTGGCTGATCATGATCTAAGGCTAATACCAGTAATGCTGTACCACCAGATTGGTATTCAAGGCTAGTAGCCAAATGACGATGAACTTGTGCCCCCAGCGCGTAAACGCGACAGACCGAAGATGAGAACCAACCATTAACGTAGTAGATCATTTCAGCCAGTTGATCCTTCATCATTTCTGCACTTTCAACCATAGCAGCTGTACAACGTACAAAGACCGGCTGACCAACCCGACCTGCTTCGAGATTGACCTCAACGGCCTGGTTCAAAGTAGTCCAATATCGCATCGATTCTTCGACCTTGCTTGTTGTCTGAGACATTTATAGAATGACTGATATTTATACCCCATAGAGTAAGCAATGTTGAGATTTAAGACTTTAAAGCAGAAATGACGACAGTACTACCTTCACACTGCTTATACCGTGTGCTATGGTCAAAGTAGTTCTTCGAGTTATTTTTTTCAGTCTAGATTAGATCAATTATTTTTCTTAAGCTAGCTAGCAATTCTATCATGTGCTTAGGTCTCATTACTCAGTCTTCTCAAC
>JAZFSF010000249.1:0-3240 GCA_036446055.1 Bathyarchaeia archaeon
GTGACGATTCCAAAGCAGCCTTTTCCCGAGTTGAGGTTTCCTCAGATCTACGAAATCCTTGAAGAAATGGGGAAACACATCGAGTATGGAGAGGACTACGATCGGGAGTCAGAAGTACTTCTTTGGAGGTACGTGCAGGAAAAGTATGGTGCCGACTTCTTTTTCGTGAACCGGTATCCATTCCAGGTGAAACCCTTTTATGTCATGCGGGTCGAAGACGAGCCCATGTGGGCGCGAAGTGTGGATCTCCTCTATAAGGGATTAGAACTGTCTTCGGGAGGTCAACGGGAACATCGATTCGATCACGTAATTTCTCAGTTGAAGGAAAAGGAGATGACCTTGGAGTCAATGGCGTGGTTCACCGATTTCTTCAAGTATGGGGTTCCCCCTCATGGTGGGTTCTGTCTGGGAATCGAGCGGTTTCTCATGCAACTTTTAGACATCAAGAACGTTCGGGAAGTTACATTGTTCCCTCGCACGCCAGAGAGGATTCTGCCCTAATCCAATCCGATTTCTAACGAAATGGTGCTAGGTGCCTCATTGACTCCTCGGAGGGTTTTAATCATTCCCAACAAAGTGTTTCTGACAAATTTCTTGGGGAATTCACTAAGGGCGATGGGTTTGCCATCGACCGTGAGAACAACATCGCTTTCTGCCAAGGTCTTACACTGGTTGATCGATGCTTTACCCTCCAATACGGCAGTGGCTAAGGCATTACATGTCTTGTAACCGCATCTCTTACAATCGAGCTCGGGAAATCGTTTCACAGCATTGTTAAGAAGCAGTCTTTCCACGAGAGTTACAAGTTCGTCAAGTTCAAGGATTGGAGTATTCTGAACGGAGCTGGGACAATCTTTCTTTGAGGTGATGGGTCCTGAGATTGCTATAGTTTGAGTGACTAGTTCCATCAATTCCTCCACTTGACTTAGGCTTTGAACGGCGAGGATTTTTGGATTATCCGCTTTCTTGAATCCCTCTACCAAGACAACGTCAACTTCTCTTGGCACCTCTTGCAAAGCATTGTGCAGCGAAGGATCGGTATTTGTTTTTATCGAAATCAGCTCCTTTGGGCTTACGACTATGATCGGGTTAGCTCCTGCCTGAAGGTGTTTCCACGTGTCTTTGTGGGCTGTGTCGAAGGTACCTTCGAAGATGTGTTTTATCGTTGCAACTCTGTAATCTCTTTTGGTCAGCTCTCTTGCTAATCCTTCGATCAGCCTGGTCTTTCCGCTGTTCCTTTCAATCCCAACAACATTAATAACCAAGAACATGAGGACATTCCTCCCTTTTCTAACTCTAAGTTCTCCTAATCCTTAAGAAGATTATCCCCACTCTTCAATGATTGAACAACGCTACGAATGGAATAACTCTTTTATGAAGCCTCCCACTACTAGTGAAGACGAGATGGTGGAGACACAAAAACCATTAACCGCGGTGAAATTGTTCGTTTACGAGATGAAGCAAGATGATCCTAAAAAATGTACTTCTAGGAAACTAGCCCACTTCCGCTTAGCCACTTCCCTTACACGACGGTATCACATACCTCGACAAGCTATAGTGTTGAATCCTTTCGCTACAACCATCTTGCTCTCGCAGGATAGGACGCAAGCGGAACGTGGAGGATTGGCGATCGTTGACTGTTCTTGGAAGCGGGTGAAGAGAGCCTTCTCCTCTCGGCTCAAAGGAAGAACTAGACGACTACCCTATCTATTAGCGGCGAATCCCGTCCATTATGGACGTCTCTTTGAACTGAGTTCTCTCGAAGCCCTAGCGGCTGCCCTCTACATCCTCGGCCACATCGAACAGGCGAAGAACATTATCCGTCTTTACAAGTGGGGTCCAGCATTCCTCTCCTTAAACAAGAATCTCCTTGAGGAATACGCTAAAGCAGAGAGCACTGAAGCGATAACAAAGATTGAGGAAGCCTATTTTCGTTTGTAATCTTATATCCTCCCAAGCCCTCTCAACACCACGTATTGGCTATTCTTTAGCTAACTGAGTTGTCTGTCGCTTCATGATCCAGTAACTTCTGTTATCTCGCCCTATTGCATTCAAAAAGGGGAAGGATTGTGTGGTGAATGGTGTGGTTGACGCTGGCCACACGATCAGTACAACGACTCCGGTACACGGTTCACGATGTCTCTAACTTCGTCCCTCTTTCGTTCCAATCTTGAGGACAGTTTAGGTTCGGGTTAGGTGTTGGGGATTGGTTTTATACTCGTTCTTACCTTTCTTTCTATATGATTCGCGTTAGGAAGTTTGATGGATCCTTAGAAGCCTATAATCGGAAAAAAATTGTCGCGTTCTGCCTCAGAATGGGAGCCTCGAAGGGGGAGGCGAAGGCAATTGCCGATCGAGTTGAAGGACGTCTTTACGATAAGATCCAGACAAAGAATATTCTTCAGATGGCCAGGCGCTATGTGGCGCGTTATCAACCTAAAGTTCGTCTTCGTAGAGATTTACGGTCAGCCATTAGCTTACTTCGCTCAAAACCGGATTGGGAGCTTTTTGTCCAACATCTTATGAGCGAAGTTGGCTTTGAAGTCGAGGGGAACAGGATCTTGCGGGGTAAATGTGTGGAAAATGAGGTGGATGGGGTTTTAAGGAAGAACGCGCAGACGATTATGCTAGAGGTTAAACATCACGCGGCCCCCCACACCAAGACGCGTCTAGATATTCCTCGGGAAGTCCGTTCCATCTTCGAGGATTTAACTGAGGGCTTTACGTTAGGTTATCACGACATCGATTTCACGGATGCGTTAATTGTCTGTAACACCAAGTTTACGACTGAAGCAAAAAAGTATGCGGATTGTCGTGGAATCGGGCGTTTGAGTTGGAAGGATCCCGCTGAAAGAGGCTTAGAAGTCATCATTGAGGAGGAGAAATTTTATCCTATCACGATTTTAAGGGAAGTAGACAAGAAGATGAAGACGACTTTAGGCGATAATGGAATAATCGTGTTGAAACAGATCATTGATGCGGACTTGAAGAAATTGGCTGCGAAAACAGGAATACGCGAGGAGCGATTGGAAGGACTTGAGCGGAACGCTCGAAAACTCCTCAAGGGTTAAAGAATTCACTGGAACCTATCCTTAGCGGTAGTAGGATTCATAGACGCGGAGTAGAATTAAACTATAACTGAGATGACCTGTTGACACTACATTCTTTTTTAATCAGAAGTGTCGAGGGGATTTCAAGCTTAAAGTATTCATCATAAAACTTGACTAAATATTGTTATCT
>JAZFSF010000250.1:0-2161 GCA_036446055.1 Bathyarchaeia archaeon
GTATTGGAATTCCCACTAACGCCACGATACTCTATGGACACATAGAAGAGCCGTTTCATGTTGTGGATCATCTGGACAGGCTTAGAAACGTTGAGGACGAATCACCAGGGTTCTTTGCGTTTATTCCCATTCTCTTTCAGATTGAAAATACCGGCATGAAAAAGGAAGTAAAATTCTTTGCAGGCTCCTATGATCTAAAGGTGCATGCTCTAGCAAGACTCTATCTAGACAACTTCCCTCATATAAAATCCTACTGGATTACGCTTGGTGAGAAGATGGCTCAGATTGCACTTCATTATGGCTGCAGTGATGCGGACTGCACAATCATGCGTGAGAAAATCATACACGACGCCGGAGCCCAGTCGGAGCTTGGGCACACGCGTGATTTTATGGTAAATATGATAAAGAACGCGGGCTTTATACCTGTTGAAAGGGACGCGTTATATAACGAAGTGCAAGTTTATAATTAAACCTGTTATTAAAACTTACATTTCGTTATCTATGTAAGGCCAAAGTCAGGTCGCAAAGTTCAGAGTGTCTTAGGTCTTGAGTCTGTATCCCGTCTTAAAAATCCACCATACAGTTGCAAAACACAGAGCCAGGAACAACAGTGTCATACCCAAACTGACAACTACGTTGACATCGGAAACGCCGTAAAAGCTCCATCTAAAACAACTGACTAGATATACCACTGGGTTAAAGAGCGTGATCTTCTGCCATATCGGAGGCAGCATCTTAATTGAGTAAAAAGTGCCGCCTAGAAATGTAAGCGGGGTAATGATCATCAGGGGTACAATCTGTAGTCTCTCAAACCCGTCTGCCCATATGCCGATTATAAAGCCGAAGAGGCTGAACGTCACTGCGGTGAGAATAAGAAATCCAATCATCCATATAGGATGTTCAACCTCGTAAGGAACGAATATCCTGGCCGTAGCAAGTATTAGGAATCCCAAAATGATTGATTTGGTAGCTGCTGCGCCCACATAACCGATTAGAACCTCAATGTATGAGATGGGAGCTGAGAGAACTTCGAAAATAGTGCCTGAGAACTTAGGCAAGTAGATACCAAAGGATGCATTCGAGATGCTCTCGGTCATAATGGAAAGCATGACCAGGCCGGGAATGATGAAGGCGCCGTAGCTAATCCCCTCGATCTCTCCGACACGTGATCCGATCGCCGCTCCAAAGACCACGAAATATAAAGAGGTCGATAGGATAGGGGAAGCTATGCTCTGCATCAGCGTTCGCCAGGTACGCGCCATCTCGAAAAAATATATTGAGCGTATTGCATATATGTTCATTATTTTTCACTCACCAGGCTGACAAAGATTTCTTCTAGAGAACTTTCGCTGGAATGGATATCTCTAAAATCTATTCCATGCTCGTTCAGACGTTTTAGCAACCCGGTAATACCCGTCTCCTCGCCACGGGGGTCGAAGGTGTAAACTAGTTCGCTTCCGTCAGGCGAAAGCTCAAGCGAGTGTCCGGCGAATTCCTCAGGAATTGAGTGCAAGGGATTCTGCAGATGCAGCTTTAACTGCTTCTTGCCCAGTTGCTGCATCAAAAGAGCCTTGTCCTCTACTAGAATGATCTCACCCTTGTTAATTATGCCGATCCGGTCTGCCATCTCTTCGGCTTCCTGAATATAATGTGTCGTCAGGATAATAGTCACACCGTTTTCCCTTAAACTTCTGACCATATTCCACATATCACGCCTAAGTTCCACGTCGACTCCTGCAGTGGGTTCGTCGAGAAAAAGTATCTTCGGTTCATGTGACAGGGCCTTGGCGATCAGTACACGGCGCTTCATCCCTCCAGACAGAGTGATAATCTTTGAGTCCTTCTTATCCCAGAGTGAAAGATCGCGAAGCACCTTCTCAATATAGCCTCGGTTGGGTGGTTTTCCGAAGAGACCGCGGCTGAAATTCATAGTAGCCCACACGGTTTCGAAAACATCTGTAGTCAACTCCTGAGGTACGAGACCTATCTTGGATCTTGGATCTTGCCGCTCGATAGTCTGAAATGATATCATGACCGTCCGCTTCCACCGTTCCCTTGCTCGGATTCACTATCCCGCAAATAATATTGATCAGGGTTGTCTTTCCGGCCCCATTCGGACCCAAGAGAGCAAAGATCTCTCCCTTGCGGATCTCAAGGTCAA
>JAZFSF010000251.1:0-4778 GCA_036446055.1 Bathyarchaeia archaeon
CGACAGCAGTAATAGAACCGATGTTTAGTGGACGAGTCGATTCTGCAATAATATTACCTAATTTGGGGGGGTGTGGCTTCTATGCTTACGGGATGTAGATTATGCACTAATTTGGAATGCGAAAGAAGGTACTCCTCCAACGCTCTTCTGTTTGATCTGATCGATATTTTCGTTGCTCTTATAACTTCGACTTTTTCGCTTTGAAAAAGAACATTTAGTTCTTTGAAGACTCTTCTCATCAGCACCTCTAACAACCTCGAATTGTGCCCATCTTAACAACTGAATATCGCCTTAGATCATTTGCAATCTTCTAATTCCGTTCAGCAATCCCCTCTGCTCTCAAAGAAGATACAGAAACAGGAATACTCTTAAATACTAATTATTTGCCTAATAGGAGTCGTGAACGAGAGGGGGATAAAGAATGTTATCTTGGAGGAGTCGTCTTTTCAGGGGGACTCGTATTTATCTCGCCAGTTGCAGTACTACCTAAGACTTCCTCTTCATTAACGATTTACCATCGAGTTCTCAGTCTTTTAATTTCTCGCAAAACACGGGGGAAACTATTTTGGTAGATAACATCATTGTTGTAAAATTTGGTGGTTCATGCCTTTCGACACCCGACAACATTTTGACAGCAGCAAAAAAAATTGCCGTCGAAGTAGTTTCTGGGAAGAACGTCGTGGTTGTAGTTTCAGCCTTGAGAGGTGATACTGATAAATTACTCAGTCTCGCTCAAGAATCCTCCTTGAATAATGTTTCAAAAGAAGATCTTGATGAAATCCTTTCCATGGGTGAGCGAACCACAGTTCGCTTAATGGCCACAGCGTTAAAATCCCAAGGATTGAATGCCATCGCTATCGAACCTACTACAAGCTTATGGCCTATGTACACCGATTCTGTTTTTGGCAGTGCTAACGTAGACTTGGAGGGCACAGAGAAGGCGACCACTGAAAAGCTTCTTCCACTCCTCAAGAAGAAACATGTTCCTGTAGTAGCAGGCTTCTTAGGTCTTTCTCCTGATGGAAAGGTAACAACATTGGGTAGGGGCGGAAGTGATGTTTCTGCAGTGATTCTTGGACGATGTCTTGACGCTGATGAGGTGATTTTTGTCAAGGATGTCGAAGGGGTGTTCTCAGCCGATCCGAAGAAGATCATAAATCCCCAAAAGATTGACTTTCTTGAGGCTGAAGAAGCATACAGTCTCGTGTCAGCTGGAGCACAAGTCATTCATCCCAAAGCATTGATGTACAAACAGAATTCCATGAACCTACGAGTCGTAGGCTTCAACGCTCACAATTTACTCGGGGGAACCTTGATAACGGGGGAAGTACAGACCGACCTAAAGGTTCAATCGCGTCCCATTCCACTGTCAATGATTACACTGGTCGCACTAAGAGATGACTCTCTTAACGTAATACTCAGCTTGATTACAGATGTTCTGCCGTCGAACTCGAAAATAATTGGAATTGCTCTGACTTCTGGCTCCATCCTTCTCTACGTGGAAAACGCTTCGAAACTTGTTCTCAGCCTCCACGAAATGATTAAAAATCAAGGACTCGCCAAGGCCATTCACTGCATTGACTCCGTGGCCATGATTGACGTGTTGGGGTGTAACCTAGAGCAGATTCCCGGAGTTGTAGACGTTGTTATCTCACCCTTGGCTAAGGAAGAAATAAATCTATATGGTGTATTAACCATAAGTTCGACGATAAAGATATTTATTCCATGGAACGAAAAGGAGACAGCATTATCCCTAATTAATGAGCAGTTAAACAAATTTAAGAACCAGGAGAAAAAATAAAAATGAGCATAGGAATTACGAGACGACTGAATAGAATCTTCAGAAACGACGGACGAACAGTCATTGTACCCATGGACCACGGTGTCACCTTGGGGCCGGTAGCAGGCTTAGAAAATATGCAAGAGATTGTGAATAAACTCGTCGTAGGAGGAACAGACGCGATTGTTATTCACAAAGGAATCGCGAAAAACACCCAACTCCACGGGATGGGTCTCATAACCCATCTGAACGCCAGTACAAGTCTGAGTCCTGACCCCAATTGGAAGGTTCAAGTCACCAGCGTCCTTCAAGCCATTAGACTTGGAGTCGATGGCGTTTCAGTCCACGTCAACGTTGGAGCTAAAAATGAGAACGTAATGCTCGCAGAAATGGGCGTGATCGCTGACGAATGTGTGGAATATGGCATTCCTTTGTTTGCAATGATGTATCCTCGAGGACCTAACATCAAGAACAGTCATGATCCTGCCGTAGTAAAACACGTCGCTCGGTTAGGTGCTGAGCTTGGAGCAGACATCATAAAGACCAATTACACTGGAAGCGTGGAAACCTTTAAGGAAGTAGTAGATGGCTGTCCGGTTCCCGTAGTCATAGCAGGGGGGCCAAGGGCTAGAAACGAAGAGGACGTGTTTAGGATGGTGTTTGATTCCCTTCAGGCGGGTGGAGTAGGTGTATCCATCGGTAGAAACGTGTTTCAACACAAGAATCCAACAGCGATGGCTAAGGCGTTAACGTCGATCGTCCACGAAGACGCCACCGTAAAAGAGGCTCTTACTATTCTTGAGGAAGAGTAGATGCGTGCTCTTTGGATCGACATTGAGGCCTCGACACCCAAAGATCTTAAAGAGAGCCTTCTAAAGGCTTCTAAAAACCTGTGCGACGCAGTTATCGTAGATAATATGGATGTTGACTTAGCCAAGTCCCATGGGGTTCAAGTGGCTTCCCTTGAAGGTGGAGACATCCAAGTGCTTACTGGAGCCGAGATTGACCTGATTGAGGCTTTAAAAAGCGAGGGGAAACAGCTCTGCCTAAAAATCACAATTACCCGTGGGTCTGACGAAGATGCGGTGGTTGAAGCTGTGGAACGGGGAACCGACTACCTCCTTATCAACTGTCCTGATTGGAAGATTATCCCTCTAGAGAATCTTATTGCGAAAACCCATGGAAAGGTTGTTGTTTTAGCTGAAGTTGCTTCCTTAGATGAGGCTCGGGTTGCCTTGGAAACCCTTGAACTAGGCGTTGACGGCGTTGTTCTTAAACCGTTGAACGTGGCTGACGTAGAAGCTGCTTCTAGTCTAGTCAAAAGCATAAAAACCCGTATCGAAGAGAAAGCTACGTCCAAAAAAATCGATGTATCTACAGCAAAAATTCTCTCCTGTAAACCCTTGAGTATGGGTTTGAGGGTATGTATCGATACGTGCGACATCTTACTTCCAGGGGAGGGGATGCTTGTCGGAAGTCAATCCTCCACGCTTTTCCTCATTCAAGGTGAAGTTGAAGAGAGTAATTACATTGAGCCCAGACCCTTCCGCGTCAACGCCGGCCCCATCTCCTTATACATCCTCACTCCCGAGAACAAGACAAGATATCTCTCAGAGTTACGAGCAGGAGATGAGGTAGTAATCGTGGACCGGGAGGGAAATCAAAGGACTACCATCGTAGGACGTGTAAAAATTGAGAGGCGGCCTCTCACCCTTGTTAAGGCGGAGATTGATGGCAGAGCCGTTAGTACCATCTCACAAAACGCTGAAACAATCCGCTTTATGACGCCAGACGCCTCAAAATCCGTTTCCGACTTGGATGCGGGAGATGAAGTATTGGTCTACTCCACAATGGGGGGTAGGCACTTTGGTGTCTTCGTCGAGAAAGAATGGGTTCTAGAGCGATGAAGTCGAAGATATGTGTCTCTGTGACTGCCCAGACAACCGACAAAATAGTGGATATGATTCTGAAAAGCGAGAAAAAGGGTGCTGACCTGATCGAGGTGCGACTGGACTTCCTTCAAGAAGACCCTGATTTCACACGGATAAGGAAGTCAACTTCCCTCCCCTTGATAGCCACCAATCGATCAAAGCGTGAAGGTGGTCAATTTAACGGAAATGAAGAAAAGAGGACGAATTATCTTTTCGCCGCTGCATCTGAGGGATTCGATTACGTCGACATCGAACTGGCAACACCGATGATTGGAACATTAGCCGTGAAATTGAAAGACGAGTTCACGGTAAAATTGATACTTTCCCACCACGACTTCCAAACGACACCTAGCCTGGACGGACTTAACAACATCTTCAAAAAAGAGTTAGCTACTGGAGCGGACGTTTGCAAAATCGTTCCTACCGCAAATACTCCTGAAGACAATTTAACCTGTCTTCGTTTCATCAACCACGCCTCAAAAATAAAGGACGTCATATGCTTCTGCATGGGAAAACAGGGCATACCCTCTCGCCTCTTCTCCCCATTGTTGGGCGGATTTATGACATATGCCTCTATGGAACGAGGAAAAGAGGCAGCTTCAGGCCAGTTGACCATTGAAGAAACAAGACGATTCTATGAGTTGTTAGCTTGACAATCATCACCAGCACAACCAAGCTCTGTGCATTAATAGGCGACCCTGTAGAGCACTCCCTCAGCCCCATCTTGCACAATACAGCATTCCAGCTCTTAGGCCTCAACTACGTGTACCTATGTCTGCGTGTTCGATCTGTTGCGTTAGGACCTGCAATTGAAGGAGTGAAAAGCCTCGGCCTTCTCGGGTTTAATGTTACCATTCCACACAAAGTAGCCGTTATGACATATCTCGATGAGATTGACCCCCTAGCAAAGGACATTGGAGCCGTCAACACAGTCGTCAACAGGAGTGGACGACTTATCGGATACAATACTGACGGCTTGGGGGGTCTCAGAGCCCTTGAAGAAGCAGGCGTGACGTTAACGGGAAAAAAGGTGGTGCTACTCGGTGCTGGTGGAGCAGCTTGCGCCC
>JAZFSF010000252.1:0-4971 GCA_036446055.1 Bathyarchaeia archaeon
ACAATATTTGTGGAGGCTTCTATTTCACGTCCTCAGATATCGGTCTTACCATGGCAAGGCTCGAGTTGTTGTTAACAACGGTTACGAATGGTACGTGCTGATTATTGTATCGTCTAATTGTTTCCAGTTCCATGAGGTTGTATCCCATGCCTCCATCGCCAATCATGTTTAACACTCTCTGCCCTTCTGTAGCGCCGAATGAGGCACCCATAGCCAAGGCGAAGCTTGCACCCAGTGTACCCCCAACCGGAAGGAAGGTTAGCCCTGTGCTCTTAAGCTTTATGAAGCGAGTGGTCCAGCAGCACATTTGACCCGTGTCGCTGACTACTATGTCTTTTGACTTGAGTGCCTTTGAGATCTCTTTCATCAAACGCTGGGGCTTGATTGGGACGGCATCAGAATTCATTAAAGGCTGTGTTATGCGCTCGTACTCTTTGATAGCTTTGGCAATCGCTTGGAGGCGCTGCCCCTTGGGCTCGGGTTTTGATATCATGGTCTTGAGGACGTCTAAGAGTTCCTGTAGCGTCACCTTCGCGTCTCCGACAAGGGGGACATCTGCTTTATAGTTTCGGCCTATGGCCATCGGGTCGATGTCGAGGTGTATGATCTTCGCAACTCCCGGTTCAGGTGCTGTTTGATTCAAAGTCACATGAGTGCCAGCCCGCGTCGCGACGAAGAAGACGAGGTCCGCCTCGCGCACGACGTCGTTAGAGACTTCCCACCCGTATGAGCCCACTACGCCAGCGTAGAGCGGGTGATCCTCTGGAAAACAGCCCTTGCCGTTGGGGTTCGTGACAACTGGGATCGTCAGCATATCTGCTAGCGCCCTCACTTCATCGTAGGCCCCTGAGAGGTGGACTCCTGAACCGCACACCATCACCGGTCGATCGGAGTTGGCCAGAAGCTTGGCGGCCTCTATAACCCGTTCCAGCTCTGCTCTAGGTCGGAAGGGCGGAACCTGAAAGAAGATCTCGTCCCCATAGATCTCGGGCATCTCCACCGTTTCGTACGGGTTAAGATGTACATTGATGTGAGTTGGGCCTGGACAACCGCTTACAGCCACCTGGATGGCTGTACGTATGTACTCGGCGAGTCTGCTCAGATCTGAGACGTCCACATTGAATTTGCATGTTGCATCGAAGTATGGCATTTCATAGCTTTCCTGGTAACTCCATTTGTCTCTTTGCCTTGTAGATGGTGTAATAGCGATCACTGGACTGTGGGCAAACATGGGCTCGTATAGCATCGAGGCGAGAATTGCGGCTGCGGCTCCGTGTTGACCGTAGCAGACGGTTGGCTTTTTTGTTATCCTCGCATAGCCGTCAGCCATGTTGGTTGCTGCCTTTTCATTTCTGCATAAAATCATGTTTATGCCTGCTTTTTTAATTGCTGGAAAAGAAGGAATTAACATGCCACCCGACACGTAAAAGAAGTAGTCGACGCCAGATTCCTTCATTGCTTTTGCTATGGCTTCATCTCCCCTCAGCTTCACTTTCTTAACCATAATAATTCACCATATTTGTCTAAGATATAATTCTCTTTTATATCTTAGCAACCTAGTAAAATGATTCAGGGAACGGGATTTGCACATAAAGTTACCAGAACAATATTTTATTTTGGATCCAGTAAATCTGATTACTACTTTGAAGTTTGTCTTTCAAGATATAATCATAAAGTTAGAAAGCATTATGAGTGGATTACAGTCAACTAACGGGTGGCACTTAGGGGCGTCACTATTGTTTGCTACTTCTTCTTGGTCTAGTTGTCTAACATATTTGTAAGATAGATGGCACTCTTATTCAATAAACTCTGTTCGTCCATCTACTCTGCGTTTTCACTCTCTTTACGATCAAACATTTTTTAAATCAAGAAAACTATCAAACCTTGCGTTTGTTGGGTACTACAAAGTCTTAAATAAATTATGAGGTATTGATTAGGTGATGAGAAATGAAACTAATACAAGCTGAGAAACTTAAAAAATTGTGTATCCAAATGTTCATGATAGCTGGCACACCACAAGAGGAAGCTGAGATAGTCGTTGACAACCTCGTGAGAACTAGCCTTCGAGGTGTTGACTCACATGGTGTTAGAGCTATACCCCGATACATCAATAATCTTAAAGAGGGAATAATTGTGCCTGAAGCACCAATCGTCGTCATGAAGGAAACCCTTACTACTGCTATGTGGGATAATAACAGGGGCTTCGGTTTTGTCACGGGTAAGAAAGCAATGGAGGCAGCTATGCAGAAGGCTGATAAACATGGAATAGGTGCTGTTGGAACCTACAATCCTAAAGAGGGAGATGACCACATAGGCGCTTTATATTATTATGCAGAAATGGCGGCCCTAAAGGGGATGATCGGAATAGTCACTTGTAGTTGTCACCCAGGTATGGCTGCATGGGGTGGCGCATCAAAAGTAATAGGTGTTAACCCCATCGCTATAGCAGTTCCAGCGGATAAACATCCTCCTATCGTTTGGGATATTGCGACCAGCCAAGCTGCAGTCGGACATCTGTCAGTGATGGCGATGAGGGGAGAGCCCATTCCCGAAGATTGGATCTTGGACAAGGAAGGTCAGCCTACAACTAATCCTAAGGACTTCTTTGATGGAGGTGCCCTATTGCCCTTCGGAACCTACAAAGGCTACGGTCTCGCTATTATTATCGATGCCATAACTGGAGGCTTAGGGGCAGGTTGCAGCTTCGACAACAAAAGGTATGGTCACCTATTTATGGCAATTAACCCTTCAGGATTCACGACCCTTCAAGAGTATAAGGCTAGAGTTGACCGATTAATAGACCACGTCAAAGCATCAACAAAAAGACCTGGAGTCAAAGAAATCTATGTCCCAGGTGAAATAGAATATAGAACCATGGAAAAGCGGAGTAAGGAAGGTATCCCCTTAGACGACCCCGACTGGGAAGCCCTATCGAAGACAGCGACGGAATTGGGAATCGATGTAGCGAAAATCGTTGAGTGATCTTTCACATCCCTTTCCTTTTTTTGCGATAACCAGTCACTAGTTGTGTGAAGCAGTCAGTAAAAAATATAAGATGAACCCTTTTTTTTGGAGTGTAGGTAATACGTTATGAAAATAGTTGATGTAACTCTTAGTGCGCTACAATTACCTCTCCCAAAGCCTGGACTTCGTCCTGGTTGGGTTGGGGGGTTGAGACATTACAGTACTTATCCAACTCAACTTATTCGAGTATTTACAGAAGAGGGCTTAACAGGTATCGCCTTATCGGAGGGGGTGCCTAAACGAACCATCGATTATGTAAAGGATTCTCTTGTTCAACAAGAAATTGATCCCTTTGATATAGAACGGTTATCCAGGACTATACGGGGATTACCCGCAGGTGTAGAGATTGCTCTTTTGGATATCGCAGGGAAAATTGCTGGAAAACCCATTTACAAGCTCCTAGGTGGATATCAAGATAAAGTCTTGGCGTATGCTGCTACAATAAACTTGAAGGAACCTGAAGAAAGAGCTAAGGATGCTGTGAGGTTTCTTGAAGAAGGCTTTAAAGCCATAAAGCTACGCGCCCACTTTCCTGACCCTAGAAAGGATTTAGCTGTTATTAAAGCAGTGAGAGATGCCGTTGGCGACGACATGGAAATAATGGTAGATGCAAATCAGGCTGGTCACAGAGTACCGCCTGTGTGGTCTCACCGGACTGTGTATAAGATGGCAAGAGCTATGGAGAAACTGAATGTTTTCTGGCTCGAAGAACCCCTTCACAGAGAAGACCTGGATGGAATATCTGAGTTAACAAAGAAGATGGAGACTCTTATGATTGCAGGTGCTGAAGGAGAGAAAAGTCTAAGACGATTTAGACAATTCTTTGATAAAGGCTGCTTTGACATCGTCCAACCAGACACGATTCGCGTAGGAATACACGGAGGAAAGAAGATCGCTATCCTAGCTGAAGCATATGACAAGTTGATTGTGCCGCACACCCACAGTATTTGCGGTCTTGGATTAGCATCATCACTGCAATTGATAGGATTGACTCCAAACTGCCCATACGTCGAGTTCGGCTATGAACCACCCATAGTAACAATTGAACAAAGAGACAGCATATTAACTGAACCTATCCCAATCGATAAAGATGGATATGTTCACATCCCCCAAGGCCCCGGATTAGGCGTAGAATTAAATGAAGAGTTCATAGCTAAACACACCATACCCTAGGAAACTCATCTTTCTAAATGTTGAATATATTCTTGGATTAACTAGCTACTGTTATCTCCAGATGTAGGTGTTTCATAGAGTAATGGAAAGGGAATCGTGAATATTGACCGAAAAAGAAGAGCTTGTGAGAAAAGGATATGACCTAATTGCTGGGGAATATCATGCTAACCGCGATATCTTTGATAACAAAAAAGAACTAGAAGCCTTTATTTGTTTGTTGCCTAGAAGCGCAGATGTCTTAGATTTGGGCTGTGGCGCTGGAATTCCGGTCACAAAGCTCTTGATTGATTACGGATTTAACGTTATAGGAATAGATTTCTCAGAAAACATGCTTACTCTAGCAATTAAAAACGTGCCAGAAGCCAGATTCATTAAGAAAAATATGACGGATATAGACTTCAATGACAATTCCTTTGATGGTCTAACAGCGTGCTATTCCATCATCCACGTACCCAGAGAGAAGCATGTTTCATTATTTCAAATGTTTCATAGAATCCTAAGACCCAACGGTGTACTATTGATTAGTATGGGTTCAAATGGTTGGGAAGGAACTGAAGAATTTCATGGTACCGAAATGTTTTGGAGTCATTACCGTCCTGAGATTACTTTACAGATAGTAACAGATGCTGGTTTTGAGATTCTATTTGATAAGATTGTTGTTGATAGTGGAGAGAAGCATTATTGGATATTGGCTAAGAATAAAAAATAACCTTCACTCTAGTTGTAGTCAGTGTAATGTCTTATATGAATAGCTAGCTTTTAGCTAACTATTTT